>NZ_BDGT01000028.1 GCF_001748285.1 Thermogemmatispora onikobensis
AGCACACGCACCGCCGGCCCCTCACTGCGAAAGGTCGCTGAGGCTGCCAAATCAAAGACCCTGAAATGGCTCACGGCCTCTGGCTTCTCGACAGCGCGGCTTTCCTGGCTGCTGTTGGCCTGCTCCTGCTGCTCCATCTTGTCTGGATGCCTCCTTTGTTTGCTTAGACTATCCTCCCGGGGATCATCCTTGCCTGTCAATCGGTAATCGGAAGGAGGTCAGCCAGCGCGCTTGACAATGCGAATAATCCACTCCTCTGGTCCCTGTTGCTCCGGTATCCAGTCGAAAGTCTCTGGATATTCGGCCAGCAATTGATAGCGCAGCGGGGCGGGATCGTGGTCGTTGATGAGGCGCAGCGCACTGCCCGGCTGCAGCGCCTCCAGGCGACTGAAAATGAGGGGATGACGCTCACGGGGCACGATCGTGCGTACGTCGAGTGTTTCGGCAAGGTTGTCGCTCATAGTGTAAACTTCTCCTTCTGGTCTATCTATCTGCAATAAGGTAACGATCATCTCTAGTGCGGGTCAGGGAGCGCTGTCCTGCGGGGGGCATCCGGAAGGAGATGCTCCCCAGCCGGGCAGGTTGTTCCCCTCTCTGCTCCCAAGTATGGCCATTTGACGGCGAAAATACCGTGACTTTTGTCGCAGCTTCGCTGCCCTTCTTCCCTCTATACTTGCCTGTGAGGTGACGGTGAGCTGTCGCTGCTCCGCTCTCTTCTTCTTCTTCTTCTTCTTCTCTTCGGGACCGACCTCGTCCCTCGAGGGAGACGCGGGGCAGCGCCCTCTGTAGACGAGACGCTCTCCTGCTGGAAGAGTGGAGAAAGAAAGAAAGAGGTTGATGGCGACAATGCTTGATGAGGAGGCTATCGAACGGGTCAAGCGCGAGATTTATGAAGCGCTGCACGAGGTAGATGATCCCGAGCTCGGGGTCAATCTGGTCGATCTCGGCTTGATCTATGGTATCCAGTTGACGCCCGAGGGCTTTGTGACGATCCGCATGACCCTCACTACGCCCGGCTGCCCCATGCATGAGTCTCTGGCGGACGGCGTCGGGGCGGCGCTGGCCCGTATTCCCGAGCTAACGGGTGGCGAGATCGAACTGGTCTGGGAACCACGCTGGACACCTGAGCGCCTGACCCCCGAAGGAAGGCGCCTGTTGGGCCTGGCCTGAGCGTTGAGGCAGCAGGCCGGTTCCAACAGGCGGGCCTGTCGAGGACTCGAAGCTAGCTGCGCAAGGTGCTCAGCTTCCACTCCAAATGGCGCACCACACTTAGCACATTAATGGCCGCACCCACCAGGCTGATCCCGACCAGGGCCGCGCCCAGGCAGATCAATCCTTCCCAGCTGAGGAGCACGGCGGGCAGTAACAGTACCAACCCGCCATTGAGCAGCCAGAAGCAGGCCCAGGCCAGGCGCTCGTGAACCAACTCGCGCATCAGCGGCACCTTCTGATGGCCGACCAGTGGCCCGTAGCGGCTATGCCAGACGAGGAAGGGCACGATCTTGTAGAGGTAGCCGACAATGCTCTGCCCGGTCCAGCCAATGAGAAGACAGAGCAGGAGCGCAACCGGCCAGGCGGTCAGCGCGGAGCCGACCGTGATCGCGATGGGCAGGGCTGTGGCCCCACTTATAAAGCAGAGTAGGGCCGCAAGACCGTGATACTGGGTCACGTCCAGCGGACGCCTTCGCCGATGGCGCAGCATGCGCCAGTAATCCCAGCCAAAGAGCCAGGCGCTAAGAGTGAGAGAGATCGCCCCAGCTAACGCCAGCCAGGTTATCCCCTCCAGCAGGCCGAGCGCCAGGCCGATGATCCCCACATTCAACAGACCTAGCACCGCCCAGCCCAGACGGTCGTCGTGATCGTGCACCAAAGCAAAGAGACGCACCAGCGTATAGGAGACCCCGATCAGGGTATTTGTCAACCAGCCAGCTACACCCAGGGTCACGTGCAGCGGCAGGATCAGCAGCACCCCCAGGCCCAAAAAGCCGTAAATGAAGTTGAGGGCCGCCGTCAGGCCGAGGGAAACGACCAGACACAGGTAGAGCAAGGCGGCAAAGAGGTAGAAGACTGTCAGAGGGCGCTTGCTGGCCTGGAACAAGGTGCTCGCTAGAATGATCACATAGCCGAGCACGGCCACGATGACCAGTGAGCCGCCGAGCGCGAGCAGTCCAGGCAGAAAGAGCCAGAAGCCACCCAGCAGTACCAGCACCCCAGCGAGATAGAGCGGATAAACTACTGGAGCCAGCGCTTTGAAGCGCAAGGGAGTAACGGCGATCACCGGCGTGAGCTGCTGTGAGGCCCCCAGGATGGTCATAGTCAGCCAGCCGAGCGTCACCGTGTGGACAAGAGCCAGGACGTGGGGCTGACCGCGGTTGATGAGGGCCTCGGGCAGCACGAAAGGCAGCAAGAGGCCGGCCAGGGCGGCCAGGCAGATGCCTGTGACCAGGAAAGGCAAGGGCACCCCGAGCGGGACGCCGCGCCGTCCCATCATCCCAGGCAGTCCACCAGCCTGCTGATCCGTCACTCTGAAAGCTCCCGGGCGAGCGCCTGCTCCAGAGGGTCCGCCGGTCATTGGCATCATCGTTCTGCACCTGTCTCGCTGCGCACTTATGATCCTCCAGGGATCTGCTGGCGCGTGAAGCGTACCACCCATTCATTAGGAGCCAGACAGAGTGTCTCGTGGCTGAAGCCACGCCCGCCAAGCACTTCGTAGAGCGGGACCGGCTCAAAGGGGGCCACGATCACCAGTGTTTCGCCTCTCTTCAGCGGCGTAGCGGCCTCCATAATGCGCACAAAAGGTTCATCGCCGCGCTCCAGGTCAGGGCGCACATCTAGCAGGGCTGTCGCCTGCTGGCGCCAGGTCTGAGCCTCTTCTTGGGCAGCGTCCATAAGCCTCCTTTCCGGCTCGGCAGGAGTACCGAGCATCTCACATTTACTTGGCTCGTCAATCGGCGCTACAATTCTGAGTGTACAGCTCGGGATAGGCTGGCACCGTGACTTTTGTCGCATCTGCAGACACGGCGCTGAGTTGACTACTTTGTACAGGCAGGCAGCGTAGACGGGAAGGCGATGACGATCGATATCGAGGCAGTACGCCGCATACCAATGTTTGCCGCATTAGGGACCGAGGAGCTGGCGCGTGTGGCCGCGGTCACCAGAGAGCGGCGCTACGAGCGTGGTGAGTTGATTATCATGGAAGGAGACCGCGGAGGGGCACTGTATTATGTGCAGAGCGGACTGGTCAAGGTCTTCAAGCTTTCGCCCGAGGGCAAAGAGCAGGTCCTGCGTCTGATCAGCGCTGGCTATACCTTCAACGACGTGCCAGCGCTGGACGGTGGCCCCAATCCCGCGAGCGTAGCTGCTCTGGAACCAAGCACTGTCTATAGCGTTGGCCGCGAGGAGCTGCGTCGACTAATCAGAGAGCGGCCTGCGGTGGCGGAAGGAGTGATCGCCGCCCTGGCGCTCGCTCTCCGCCACCTGGTGGGCCTGGTCGAGGACCTCTCGTTCCGCCACGTGACCGCGCGGGTGGCGCGTATCCTCTTGGAGCAAGAGCAGGCCCTGGCTGAAGGTCGTCAGGCACGCCGCCTGACCCAGCAGGAGATGGCCGCCATTGCGGGCACCGCGCGCGAGGTCGTAGGGCGTGCTCTCAAAGAGCTGGAGGCCGCCGGTACGATCTCCGTGCGGCAAGGGCGGGTTCACATTCTCAACCAGGAGCGCCTGCGCTTCCTGGCCGGAGGCGGCCCCGGGCTGCTGCCTGACTTCGAAGCTTCTTGATCCACACCACTGGAGAGGAGCGAGCCGCCAGGCGGCGACCCTTCCGGGCCGATTCGTCTCGTTTATCCACTGGGCCGGTGCTTGCCAGGACCGAGCGGCATCAGCCACAATGGATAAGGGAGGCTTCTCTCCTGGCAAGGCCGACCTGCTGTTAGAAGACATGAGCGGAGCGGGCAATCTTGCCTGCTGGCACGATGAGAGAAGGGGTGACCGCATGCTAGAGCAACGTGAGACGCGGATCATCAACGGAGTGACACTTGCCCTGATGCAGGGCAATATCGTCGAGGTAGAAGCGGATGCCATTGTGAACGCTGCCAACTCAGCCCTGGCCGGAGGCGGCGGAGTCGATGGGGCCATTCATCGCGCCGGTGGCCCACAGATCATGGCGGAATGCCGCAAGATTGGCGGCTGCCCCACCGGAAGCGCTGTGGTGACCACGGCAGGGCGACTGCGCGCGAAATACGTCTTTCACGCCGTTGGTCCCATCTATGGAGTCGATCGCGAGGCCCCTCGCCTGTTAGCCAGTGCTTATCAGCGCTGCCTCGACCTGGCCGAACAGTATGGCCTGCAGAGTATCGCCTTTCCTTCGCTCAGCACCGGCGCCTATGGCTATCCACTGGACGAGGCCGCGCCCATTGCCCTGCGCACCATTATTACTCATGTGCTGAAGCCAACCTCGCTCAAGCGTGTCATGCTAGTGCTCTACGGCGAAGAGGCCTATCGAGCCTATGCCCGGGCGCTCGCCTCGCTGCTGCCTGCTCAGCGGTGAAGCGGCGCCAGAGGCCGGGACCCGCTGGCGAAGCTCCCCCCTGGGCAGGAGAAGATCACCTTCGGCACCGCAGCCGGCAACGCGATAGCGACCGTACTCCACCGTCACAGCGTGACAGCGAGAGCTGGCTGTCGAAGGCAGTAGCGAGGGAGCGATAAAAAGGGCGTGGCGTCACTGAGAACGGTCCCCCCATCTTTTCCTACTCGCTCCTGAGTCGCAAAGAACAAGGTCCCTGCTCACACAGAGACGTGGGCGCCGCTCAACGGTTCCCGGCAGCGCTCCGGCCTCAGCTCCACTCTTGTTTTTCGCAGGCCGGGCGCGCTATAGTTAGGGCAAGTCGAGTCTCCCCGTCCACTTTGCACCATCACAACAAGAAGCTTATGAAAGGACGCAACCGCCGATGGCTTCACCGGGCTGATCCGGTCGATCCGATCCCCAGGCCAACTACCGGTCTGCTCTGGTAGCCCAACACGACGGGTGCGCTAGGCATACAATGGCACAGGTGTTCATCACACTCCACTATTGGAATCAGTTTCTGGTCCTGGCGACAGGCGCGATCACAACCATCTGGGGCTTTGTCCTCTTCTTCACCAAGAGGACCGAGACCCTCAATCCGGCCTGGCGCGTTGCCTTGATTGTCACAGGCTGCGTCGCGGCCCTGCAAGGTCTGCTCGGAATCATCATGGTCATCATGGGGCTGCGCCCTGGAACCGGCACGGGCCTCTACTGGCTCCATTATGTCTATGGAGCCATTGTTGTCTTCATCCTGCCCGTAGCCCTCACCTACAGCTCCAGCGGTAAAAATGTCCGGCGCGATGTCCTCATCTTCAGCATTGCGACCCTGATTCTCGTCGCGGCGGCCATTCGGGCTATGATGACCGGGCCTGCCTGATCTGCACCTGCTGGCCTGGACCTGAAGTTCTTCAAGCAACACCAGCTCAAGGGGCGGCTGCCCAGAAAGCAAGCAGCCAAGGGAGGACTCATCAGCGTGCGAGCATCCTTCATTCATGTCGCCGATATTCACCTGGGGTACGAGCAATACGGCGTCAGCGAGCGCTTCAACGACTTTGCCCGCGCCTTCTGGGAAATCATGGACGAGGCGGTTCGGCGCCAGGTTGACTTTGTCGTCATTGCGGGCGATCTCTTCAATAAACGCTCCATCGATGCCCGCACCCTGCTGCAGGCCATCGAGGGGCTGCGGCGTTTGCGAGAGCGCAACATCCCAGTGATCGCCGTCGAAGGCAATCACGACCGCAGCTATTACCGTGATGGCGTCTCCTGGCTGCAATTTCTCTGTCATCAAGGCTACTTGACCCTGCTGGCGCCGCAGATGCGAGGAGGCGCGCCGGTCATCGCGCCCTGGAGCAGAGAGACCATGCTTGGCTCGCATGTTGACCTGCTAGAGGGGCGACTGCGCATCTA
The DNA here is from genome assembly GCF_001748285.1 of Thermogemmatispora onikobensis. Taxonomy (NCBI): domain Bacteria; kingdom Bacillati; phylum Chloroflexota; class Ktedonobacteria; order Thermogemmatisporales; family Thermogemmatisporaceae; genus Thermogemmatispora; species Thermogemmatispora onikobensis. Next base: position 5,966 of record NZ_BDGT01000028.1, read on the forward strand.
TGGTCTGCCCTGGCAAGGATCAGCAACCCTGCGCTGCCTGGAAGGGCTGGCCGAAGCCCTGGCGGGCGAGCATGCTCGCGAAGAGGCCGCCGGCCTCGAATACTGCTTACTTGTCATGCACACTGGCATCGAGGGGGTGGTGCCACGACTGCAGGGGCTGCCCTCACTGAGTCACTTTCAGCGTCTGCGCCCCTACATCGATTACGTAGCTCTGGGACACATCCACAAGCCCTACGAATTTGAGAGCTGGATCTACAACCCAGGCTCGCCCGAGACCTGGAGCGCCGAAGAGGCTCAGTGGCAGGAACGAGGCTACTACTTTGTGGAAATCGACACTGGCGACGCCCAGCCGGGAGGGAGGCCAGAGCGCCCTTGCTATCATCGGGCCACCCACCTGATCAACAGCCGTCGCCCCTTCGTCCGCTATGATCTGCGCGTCGATGGCCTGACAACTCCTGAAGCCATTTATGCCCGGCTCAGCGAGTTTTGCCAGCGCGAAGGACCTCGCTATGCGGGGGCCGAAGAACGCCGGCGTCCCGTCGTGCAGGTCCAGCTACTGGGAACGCTCGCCTTTGACGCCGACGCCCTTGATCTACAGCGCATGGAAGAACTGCTGCGCTCCTCTTTTCAGCCGCTGCATGCCCGTGTCGAAAACAATACCAGCGACCGTGATTATCTGCTGGACGGCGAAGGTCTGGATGGGCGCGATCGCTCCACCTGGCACGAGCTGGAGCGACGTATCTTTGCCGAGCTACTCGGGCAGGACAGCCGCTATCTGCCGGCGAAAGAAGCCTGGGGGCAGGTCCTGGCCGAGCTGAAGGAGCGTGCTCTGCAGAAAGAGGACCCCGCTCTTCTGGCGCACTATTTACGGGAGAAGCGTGCAGAGCTGCTGAGCGGAGGCGAGCCAGCTCCTCACTAAGCTGCTCGACCGCCGCCCAGCCGCCTGCACGCTGGCGATTGTCGGGTGCGGCTTGCCTCACTCAACTCAAGGCGTCAGGGATGGAGATAATCAAGCGCTGTGCGCGTTAGCACCTCCACGGCCACTGGCAGGGCCTCCTCATCGATGTTGAAGTGCGGATGATGATGCGGGTAGACTGCCCCTTTTGCTTCATTGCGGGCCCCAACGATAAAGTAGCAACCAGGCACGGCGTGCAGAAAATAGGCCATATCATCGCTGCCGGTCGTCATCACGCGCTCGTCGCTATCGACCCGCTCGGGACCAACCGCGGCCTCCGCTGCCTGGCGCACCACCTCGGTCACCAGTGGATCATTGACGCAGGCCAGGCAGCCGTCGGCCACCTCGACCTCGCAGCTTCCCCGATGGGCGGCGGCGATGCCCTGCGCCATCTCACGCAAGCGCTCGATCAGCCGCTGACGATGTCCCTCATCAAAGGTACGCAGCGTTCCCTGTAGGACCGCCTCCTCGGGAATAATATTGAAAGCCGAGCCGGCGTGAACGCTGGCGATGGTCAACACAGCCCGCTCGAAAGGCGAGGTCTCGCGACTGATCAGGGTCTGGAGAGCGAGAATAATCTGCGAAGCGATCACCACCGGATCGATTGTTCCCTCGGGCATCGCGGCATGGCCGCCCTTGCCCTTGACGCGCAGCTCCAGGCGGTCGGCGGCGGCAAAGATCGGGCCGCTACGCACCCCCACGCGCCCGACCGGGTGGCCGCTGAAGAGGTGCAAACCAATCACCCCATCCACGCCCTCCATCACCCCGGCCTGAACCATTGGCGCGGCTCCCCCGATCACCTCCTCAGCCGGCTGAAAGACAAACTTAACCGTACCTTTCAGGCGATCGCGGTGACGGCTCAAGAGGGCTGCCACCGCCAGGGCAATCGAGACATGCCCGTCGTGGCCGCAGGCGTGCATCTTGCCGTCGACCGTTGAACGATAGTCGACCTCGTTCAATTCATGGATGGGCAGCGCATCCATATCGGCGCGGATCGCCAGCGTGCGCCCGCCCTCGCCGGCGGTCCCGCGCAGCAGACCGACCACGCCGGTCCGGGCGATGCCGGTCTGCACCTCCAACCCGAGCGCGCGCAGGCGACCGGCCACAATCTCGGAGGTGCGCACCTCCTCAAACGCCAGCTCAGGATGCTGGTGCAGATCGCGTCGCAGGGCCACCATATCCGGTACCATCTCATCGATTTCCAACTTCAAAGTATCTTGCTCAGTAGAAGTCATCCTCTTCCTCCTGGCAGAAGGACTGATTGAGCCGGTGGGCGGAGCCAGACCCAGACCTGGCTAACCTGACTGGCTCTCACCTCAGCGCCCCACATTAAAGCGGAAGTGAGCGATATCGCCGTCCTGGATCACGTAATCCTTCCCCTCGAGTCGCTGCAGGCCCTTGCGAGCTGCCGCCGCAAAAGAGCCACCGCAGGCCATAAAATCGTCGAAATGGGTAATCTCGGCGCGAATGAAGCCGCGCTCGATATCCGAATGGATCTTGCCGGCGGCCTCGGGGGCCTTTGCCCCTTTCGTCACCGTCCAGGCGCGCACCTCATCCTCGCCGACCGTCAGGAACGTAATCAAATTCAACAAACGATAGCCGACCTGAATCACGCGCTCCGCTCCCAGCTTCGGCAGGCCGAGCGAAGCCAGATACTCGGCGGCCTCCTCGGGCGCCAGCTCGCTCAGCTCCGCCTCCAGACGAGCGGAGACCGCCACCGTCTCGGCCTCCTCGGAGCGTGCCCGTAGCGCCACCGTCGCCACGCCGCGCAGCTCGCCGACCAGGCTCGCCAGAGCTGGCTCCCCCCCCTGGTGGATCTCCTCCAGCAAGGTTGCGGCCTCAGCGAGCACATCCTCGCTCACGTTCAGCACATACATGCGCGGCTTCATTGTCAACAGGAACAGCTCTTTGACAAGAGCCTGCTCCTGGGCGTTCAGCTCCAGACGGCGCACCGGTATGCCATTGCTGAGTGCCTCCTGCAAGCGCGCCAGTAACGCCAGCTCTTGCTGATATTTCTTCTCGCCCGACTTGGCTGCCTTGGCAGTGCGCTCGCTGCGGCGCTCGACAGTGGCCAGGTCAGTTAGCGCCAGCTCGCTATCGAGCTGCTCCAGATCGCGCAGGGGATCAATGCCGCCGAGCGGGTGAGGCACATTTTCATTAGCAAAGGTGCGCAGCACAATGGCCAGCGCGTCGGCATTGCGGATATGGCCCAGAAACTCGGCGCTCAGGCCCCCCTTACGGGCCTCTTCGTCCTGTTGACCCATGCCGGCCACATCGACAAACTCCACCGTGGCATAGGTTACCTTCTTGGGCTTAAAAATCTCCGCCAGCGGCTTCACACGCGGATCGGGCACCTGAACCACGGCCGTATTGGCCTGCACCGTCCTGGTCGCGTAGCCGCTAATAGGCGCCTGAGCGCCCGTCAGGGCGTTAAAAAGCGACGTCTTGCCACTCTGCGGCAGACCGACGATGCCTATTCTCAGAGCCATAACGAACAAACCCCTCCTGACCAGCTATTCTTGACGCTTATTCAACCCTCCCTTACAATTAGGAGTGGTATTCTTGATTGCTCCTCTCTCTTTGTGGAACAACGCGGAGGTCGCTTCTCATGCCATTGTACGAATATCGCTGTGGTGATTGCAAATCCCACTTCGAGCTCCTGGTCAGCCACCAGCAGGCTGACGACGTGGCCTGTGCCCAGTGTGGAAGCGAGAACGTCAGGCGCCTGCTCTCAGTCTTCGCAACGCAGCGCGTTGGAGCGGCGACAGCCGTGGGCCCGGGAGACTTCTCCGCCGACGCTGGCGGAAGCTGCAGTTGTGGTGGTGGGAGCTGTGGCTGCCACTGAAACCTCTTCTCCCACTCAGCAGAGGCCGCAGAAGAAGGAGTCGCGCCTCTTCTTCAAGACCAGCTATCGGCGTGGCGTAATCGAGGCGGTCGTGATCTACACGCTTGGGCGCCTGGGGGCCTTGATCAGCCCGCAGGTCTTTCCCGACTGGCTGTTTGTGCTGTTGCCCCTTCTCTTCCTCTTCCTGCAGTACCTGGGTGGTCCGATCTGGGCAACCTATCGTATCCAGTCGACCAGGCGTGAGCGCATGAGCCGGCGCTTCTGGCTGCTCGGTCCACTCCTGGCTGGCCTCTGTTTCCTGATCGACCTGGTGATCTCGCTCACGCTTGGACTGGCCGTCAACGCGCTTGGAGGAGTGCAGCAAGGTCCAGCTCTCTGGCGCTTCTTTGCCAGCGGAGAGGCGCATCTCACCCTGAGCCAGTTCGCCCTCAATGAGCTGCGCACCGCCGTGGCCCTGCTGGCGCTCTACACCGTAGCCGTAGTCTGCACGCGCCTGGCTCAAGGCGGCTTCCTGCGCTTCACCATGCCGGCGGGGGGCCGACGGGTGACCCTCTAGCTCTCGTAGCCTCTCTGTCGCCCGCCCCTTCCCTGGCTCCCCAAGAAGAGGACAGCAAGCAGAGCAGCCGGGCGTCAAGAGAGCAACCACAGGCACGCCATAGGGAAATCGCCCCTGGCAGCTCCTCCAGCCAGGCTGGAGCCAGATCACGCGCTCGCTCGCTGCGGCGCAACGCGACGATAGAAAAGAGCGCTGCGCGGGAAAAACAGCCCGCCGCGCTTTTTCCCTGCTACGGTCAGCCGCCTGTTCATCGGCGGGATGAAACCACACGTGATCGAGGCTCTTGCTGACTGGTTGTGGTCGGTAGCCGCAGACTGCGGCATGACCCGCCCGACCCAGTCTGCTGGCATCGCCGTCCAGCGATTAGCGCTGAAAGCCCCTTCGCTAAAAGCCCCTTCCAAGAAGCGGAACGCCGGCAAGACCGGGAGCCAGTGGCTCCTTTCCTTGCCCCCATCAGCCATCAAAGCATTGGCGAAGAAAGCAAGCAGTAAAAGCGACCTCGAACATGGTGGCGGTCGTCCGAAGAGGAAGGCCGCTGATAAGTGAGCCTGCTCGCTCGCTGTGAAGGGCGAGCCAGGCTGAACGGCTCCTATTGGTCGCTGGTGCTGAACGAAGCGGGCCGGACTGGCGCGTAGCAGCCGCGAACAGCCGGCGCAACGGCGAACTTACCTGAGTCAGAGAGGTCGGCCTCCTCTCTGACGTAGGCAACGAGCATGATCCTCAACGATTCAAGCGGCAGCCAGCCAACAGAGCGTACTCATCCTGGCAGCGCAGGCCGAGGACGATCAGAGGACGGCCCTGTTGGTCCTACTGCTGGCCTGTGCTTCCCTGGCCTGGAAGCCAGGCTCCGGGCACGAAGCGAAAGAAGAGAGCGCCTAGCCTCTTATTCACGTCTGCACCTCCCACAGGAATCGGCGCGAATCAGCGCTGGCGCTCACGCTGGTTGCTCATCAACCGCCCCCAGGCGGGGGAGCGGAGAGCAAGAGGCGCTGAGCGAGCGGGAGGAGGTCCTGGCGAGGACCTGGATTGTGAGCAGCAGGCAGACGGCTCCGCCCCGTGCTGTGAGTGGCAGCCAGGGGCAGTGACCTGACCTACCAGCCGAAGCCTGCCGGGGTCTGACCTGTCAACCGACCTCGCCTCGTCGCGGCAAAGGAAGAGAGTGGGAAAGAGAGACCGGATGGCCCGGTCAAAACAGAAGGGACACTGTTGAGGGGGCCAGGAGCCAGGCCTTGCGACGGTGCGACAGCGCCAGAGAGCCCACAGTGCCCACAGTGCCAGAGCGCAACGCCGTAGCGACGCGAACGAAGCGGACAAGTGAAAGCCGACGAAGCAGAAATGACCAGCCGGCAGAGAGAAACAGAAACGTGAATGGGAATCTCTGATCGAGCTTCTCTACAAGAGACTCTTATTCAGAGTAGCCAGGAACTCCATATTATTCTGCGTCTTAGCCATCTGCTGTAGCAGGGCCTCCATTGCCTCCAGGCCGCGCTGCTCCGCCAGGGTAGAGAACATTCTGCGCATCAGCACCACGGCGCGCAGCGTCTTCTCATCGAGGAGGAGATCCTCGCGGCGCGTGCCGGAGAGGCTGATATCGATGGCTGGGAAGACACGGCGCTCGGCCAGCTTACGATTGAGGATCAGCTCCATATTGCCGGTACCCTTAAACTCCTCGTAGATCACATCATCCATGCGGCTACCGGTATCGATCAGAGCCGTAGCGATAATAGTCAGGCTACCACCCTCCTCGACCTTACGAGCGGCGCCGAAGAAGCGCTTGGGAGGGAAAAGGGCGCTGGGATCGAGGCCGCCAGTGAGCGTACGGCCACTGGGCTGGACAGCCAGGTTATAGGCGCGGCTGAGGCGAGTGATGCTATCGAGCAAGACCACCACATCGCGCCCGCCCTCGACCAGGCGTTTGGCGCGCTCCAGAACCATTTCGGCCACGCGGGTATGGGCCTCCGTTGGCTCATCGAAGGTCGAGCTAATCACCTCGGCCTTCACCGAGCGCTTCATATCCGTGACCTCTTCAGGGCGCTCACCGATGAGGGCCACCATCAAATGGACATCGTCGTACTTCTCGGTGATCGAGTTGGCGATGGCCTTCAGGAGCATCGTTTTGCCGGCTTTGGGAGGAGAGACGATCAGGCCACGCTGACCGCGGCCAATGGGGGCGACCAGGTTGATGAGGCGACCGGCGATGTTCGTAGGACCGGTTTCCAGATCGAACATCTCGCGGGGGAAGATGGGCGTCAGGTTATCGAAGTGGGGACGCCGTTTGGCCTCTTCCGGGTTCATGCCATTGATCGCCTCCACGCGCAGCAGGCCATAGTACTTCTCGTTGTCCTTCGGCGGACGCACCTGGCCGGTCACCATATCGCCGGTGCGCAGGCCGAAGCGGCGGATCTGCGACTGGGAAACATAGACATCCATGTTTCCCGGCAGGAAGCGCTCCTGGCGCAGGAAGCCGAAGCCATCCTCCACAATTTCGAGCACGCCGGCGCTAAAGATGTTGCCCTGCTGCTCGGTATGCTGCTGAAGAAGCCGGAAAATGAGGTCCTGTTTTTTGAGGGTTGTGTAGCCGGAAAGTTCGAGGTCGCGAGCGATCTCGCGCAACTCTGCGATTGTTTTGGTCTCTAGCTCAGCGATGTTCACGTTGCGTTGGGCGAATTATGTCCTTTTGGGAAAGAACACGCCCCCTCTCCTTTCTGGTTGAACCTAGATTTCATAAAGGCTGCTGGTGGGAACAGGTACATAACAGGCTTCCGCCTCTGAAAACCTGTGAACAGGTGGTGACCGTATGCTTGCTGTGCTGAAGTAATGTTTGTTTGGTTGCAGGACCCGGAAACGGATCGACAACCCGGGAGGTTCTGGTCCGGGGAGTCAGCTTCACTATACCACAGGCGCAAAGCAATGTCAACTGCTCTAACCCTGGTTTTTGCCCGCTGCTGTCCACTTCTGTCCCTCTCTGCCCGCTTGCCTGGCCTGATGCCTGCCTCGGCTGGCCTGGGGTGGGCGGGCGAGTGGGCGGGCAGGCCAGAGGGGTGATCGGAGCAGGGCGGAGCCTGCGGACGGGCTGGTCTGCCAGTGCAGTCAGTGGGAGCTGCGGCTTGAGCGAGCGAGGCGCGCCCGAGTATTGACTGGCTGATCCGCGGGCAGGCGCGCGCGCAAGCGAGTGGGCCAGCAAGTGAACGAGCAGCTAGAGACGATTGACCTCCCCAGAAGGCGAGCGTCTCGCGGGTCAAAGCGATCCGACTCGCTTCCCGTACCCGTGATCGAGCGATCGAGCGCTCTGATCGGCATTGGAGGCGGAGGCGGGATCGGCCAGGCCCCTTGCTGAGGCTTAGCGTGGCTGAGGCCGGACCCGGGCCTCTATCCAACCCGATTGTTGGACCATATCATAAAACGGAAACCACTGGTTGTCAATCCAATCATCGCAGAGGCGACGCTCTTCGTGCAGGCCGCGCCGATCCAGTTCATCGTTTACCACATTATGGGCATGCGGGTGGCGATAGCGGCGTGGCAAAGGAGAGCCGAAGCCGTGGGCGTAGTGCGCCAGCTCGTGGGCGATAGTGATGAGCAAGACCTGCTCTGGAACCAGTTCATGCTGTAAGAGGAGATTGATGCCAATAAAAGTGGTGCCGCTCTCTTCCGAGAGGCGGATCAGTCCCAGGCGGCGCTTCCAGGGCTGGCAATAGGCGATTTGCACCTCGTTGACGCGCGGAATGTCGGCAAAGTAGGTCTGCCAGATGTAGTCTAGACAGGGGGGCAGAGCGCGCTGTGGCGAGACTTCGGCCAGCGAACGGGTGCGAGCGGGGGCCTGGTCTCCAGGTGCTAGCGCAGATGGCAGCATGGCCGCTGATCCTCCTCGACGATGTGATTCTGCTTGTGAGTTCAGTATAGCAGGGTGGTCCCAATAGGCGACCTGCTGGCCTCTCGTCCCCCTCACCCCAATTTTTGCTGGTGGTTGCCTCATGATTCCTGTCCACTGCAGCGCGCGTAAGCGTAAGATCGTGTATTATTTCTACATAGCATACCTTCTGGCCCGAGCATCGCCAGCAGTTTTTTTGACAGAGAGCATCGTTGTAGATGCGCCTCGTTATGAGGCACGAAGCAACTTTCCAGGCACTCGCCCGGAAAGAAGGTAGGCAACCATGCAGTACACGCCAAGGAGAAGAAAACGACTCATGCCCCGACAAGATAGCAGCGGTTCCAGTGTAACCGCCGCGGTGGGCTTTGGCGAAAGGAGTGGGGCCAGCCGGGCGCGGAGGAACGCCCTCTTCACACGTGGCCTGATCTGGGTCACGGCCCTGATCAGTCTCTCGCTCCTGCTCGGCTCGATTGCCCAGGCCTGGTCGAATAGTCGCTTGCTGGAGCAGGAGGCCGCCGCGCGCGCTCAATATGAGCAGACGCTGGCGCGTCATGACCAATTGCAGAAGTTGGTCGACTACTACAAAGACCCCTTCGTGATCGAGAGCGAGGCGCGCCAGCGTCTGGGATATGTGCGGCCCGGCGAGCACCGTGTGGTGATTGTCAGTCCGCCATCCAGCCAGCCGGCGGCCAGGTCCCACCCGGCGCCATCCACTTCCAGCGGCGGCTTTTGGTCCCAGTGGTGGGCGATCCTCTTCGGCAGTTAGTGGGGGGTGTGCTCTTCGCCCTCGTGGTCCCTGAGTCCAGCACAGCAAAGACTCTGCTCACGCTAGCGGGCATCTGGCTGCCCAGGCTGCTGCTGCGGCCCAGGCAGCCAGATGCCACAGCCCAGTAGCATAGAAGTAATAGCATGACACAACAGGCTTGACGCCTTGCCTATAATAAGACTAGACTATCATCAGTAACAAGCCTGCAACATTGTTAGTCTTTTGAGGTAGACAACGTGAAACGTGCTATCGCTGGCGACCACGTGAGCGTCTCCTACCCGCAGTGTCCGCGTGCTCTGACCCTTGCTTCGCGGACTTTTTGTGCATTTATGGGCCTTATGGAGATGCTTATGCTTATGCGTGGACTTCAGCGTGTAACGCTGGAGCTTCGTAAGCTTGGTTGCGCAGCGATGCGTTTCGTTGTGTAGTATCTGGCATCTCCTCTGAAGCGGAACGCATCACAAGCGTTCCGCTTCTTCTGTTTTTATAGCGCTCATTATTCATACTCGAAATCTTATATGAAAGGCTGTTAAGATCATGCGTCCTTTGATCGGCATTCCGTGCCATCCGGCTTACCGGCATGGCTCTCAACGCCCGATCTACGGTAACAATCGGGCCTATGTCCATGCCATTGAGGATGCCGGGGGCGTTCCTGTGCTCATCCCGCTCGTTCATGATCTCTCCTCGCTGGAGGCTTTGCTGGCTCACCTCGATGGGCTACTCCTGCCCGGTGGGCAGGATATTCAGCCGCGTCGCTACGGGGAAGATCCGCATCCATGCCTTGGCGACACTGATCCCGCCCTCGATGAGTTTGAGTTGACGCTGGCCCATTGGGCCCTGCAAGAGGAGAAGCCGATTTTGGGCATTTGCCGTGGCCTGCAACTGCTCAATGTGGCTTTGGGGGGGACGCTCTATCAGGATTTAGAGAGCCAATATACTGGCAGCCTGCATCATATGAATCAGGATTTGCCCCGCAGCCAGGTGGTCCATCGGGTGCTCATCGAGCCGGGAACCTGCCTGGCGGCCATCGCAGGTGAGCGTGAGTTTTGGGCGAATAGTATTCACCATCAGGCCGTCAAGGAGCCGGGCAAAGGGGTGCGTATCGCTGCGCGCGCCGAGGATGGGGTGGTGGAAGCGATCGAGGTTCCAACCAGGCGCTTTGTTCTGGCTCTCCAGTGCCATCCCGAGGAGATCTATGGCCAGGTTCCCGCCTGTGCGCGTGTTTTCTCGGCCTTCGTCCGGGCCTGTGGTCTTAGCGAAGCAGCGCCTCAGCCCCAGCGTGCCCTGTCGTTGCCGGTCGGGGCTGCCTGAGTCAGCGTCGTGTGGTGGTAGACACCTTTCCCTGGCAACCCCTGGCGCCGGCCCGCTGTATGCCGTCCCTGTGCCTGTCCCTGGCAGGGGAGTGTGCGACAACGGGCCGGCGTGCCGTTGGCGGGCAATTCCGTCCTGAGTGGGGCTCCATGCGTGGGCTGCTCCGCTGCTCTGGCTCTGTGGGGGGCCAGCCTGGACCGGAGCGGTGTGATATACTAGGGAAGAATTCTGGTCCTTCTTGATTTGTTTGTTTGTTTGTGGGTGGATGTACCAGGGCCCGCCCTCGCTACCGTACAGCGGCAGGCTCAAGCTGCTTGCCACGGGGGAGAGTGTAGGATGGGGGTCCATGCTGCGCTAGCCAGCCAGCCAGCCAGTCAAGTGAAAGCATGATGGATTCTGAACGGCACCACGCTCCGGCCAGCGAGGATCTGGTCGCTGCCAGCGAGGAAGGGCAAGAAGCTTCCTCGTTGCTTGGTAGCAATCGCGAGCTGGCCATCCTCTATACTATTGCTGGCCAGCTCAATCGCAAGGTGAATGTCCGCGAGGCGTTGCAGGAGGTCTTAAGCCAGGTGGCCCGTCTGCTAGGACTCAAGACGGGCTGGGTCTGGCTGCTTGACGAGGAGGGTGCGCCGTTTCTGGCAGCCTCGCAGTCCTTACCCCCCTATCTCGCCGATCACCCCGAGCGGATGACCGGGCGCTGTCTCTGCCTGGATACCTTTCTGGGGGGGAATCTGGCCAGGGCGGCCAATATCAATGTGCTGCGCTGCAGTCGCTTGCGCAACGCTGAACGCGAGGGTGATCCTTCTTCATGGGGTCTGCGTTTCCATGCCAGCGTTCCGATCCATGTCGGGGAGACGCCGCTCGGCGTGCTGAATGTGGCCAGCGAGGACTGGCGTGAGTTGCATTCAGCGGAGCTGCAGCTATTGCATATTATTGGCGATCAGATCGGTCTGGCTATTCAGCGGGCACGCCTCTCGGCTGAGCATACGCGCGCCGCGGCCCGCCTGGCTGCCATTGAGGAGCGGAACCGGCTGGCGCGCGAGATCCACGATACTCTGGCTCAGGGGCTGGCGGCGATCGCTTTGCAGCTAGAGACCGCCGATGCTTTGCTTCCTACGCAGCCCGGGCGGGCCCAGACCGCTGTTCGCCGCGCGCTGGCTCTGGCGCGCAGCAATCTGGAGGAGGCGCGCCGCTCGGTGATGGACCTGCGCGCTGCTCCCCTACAGAACCATGCTCTGCCCGAGGCGCTCGCTCTCCTGGTCAGGCGCTTGCGCGTCGAGAGCGGGAGCCGTCTGGAGTATCGCTATGAACCGCCACCTGGACCGGGGCCGGGCGATGAACCAGGCCACTTTCCTTCTCTCTCGCCCCATTGCGAAGCCGGCCTCTATCGTATCGCTCAGGAGGCCCTCAATAACGCTCTGCGCCATGCCGCTGCTGAGCAGATCACACTCACGCTGGCTGTTCGTGATAAGATGATTGTGCTCCAGGTTCAGGATAATGGTCGGGGCTTTGATCCCGAGCGCGCCCAGGAGTATGCACGCGCAGGTCATTTCGGGCTGGCCGGCATGAGTGAGCGGGCCCGCCTGCTTGGGGCCCAGATCAGCATTGAAAGCCTGCCAGGCTCCGGTACCTCCATTAGCGTCTATCTGCCCTACCAGGGGCAGGAGCAAGAAAGGTCCCCCTGGCTATGACGATTCGTATCTTGCTCGCCGATGATCATCCGGTCGTGCGCGAGGGCTTGCGGGCGGTGCTGGAGACGCAGCCGGATCTGACCGTGGTAGCCGAAGCCGCCAATGGAGCGGAAACCATCGCCCAGGCCCGCGTGACGCATCCCGACATTGTGTTGCTGGATCTTGAGATGCCCGTCTTGGATGGCGTCGAGGCTATTCGCCACTTGCTTGAGCTGGAACCCAGGCCGCGAGTGATCGTCTTTACGGCTTTTGATAACGATGAGCGAATTCTGCACGCGGTGCAGGCCGGAGCCAGTGGCTATCTGCTCAAGGGAGCGCCACGTGAGGAGATCTTCCAGGCCATTCGGGTGACAATGGGCGGTGGCTCACTCCTGCAACCGGTAGTCGCCTCAAAATTGCTGCGTCAGGTGAGTCAGCAGAGCAACGGGCCGCAAGCTGCTTCCTACCCGTACGAGCCACTGACCGAGCGCGAACTGGAGGTTCTGCGCTTACTGGCTCAGGGCCTGCCGAACAAGGAGATCGCCGCTCGCCTCGTTATCAGTGAGCGCACTGCCAAGTTTCACGTCAGCTCGATCATGAACAAGCTGGGAGCCACTAATCGCACCGAGGCCGTGGCCCTGGCCGCTCAGCGCGGTCTGATCACACTGCAGGGCCATTCGTCCTGGCGCTAACCTGAGCGAGCGAGCGAACGAGCGAGCCACGCCGGCAGCCTGCTCATGGCGGTCGCGGCCCGCTCTGCTCAGGAGAGGGAGCTCAGGGCAGCTGGTCGATATAGACGGTCTTCCACTGAGTAAAGAACTCGCGTGCCGCCTTCCCCTGCTCACGGGAGCCAGAGGAGCTGTCTTTCATGCCGCCGAAGGGCACCTGGAACTCCAGACCTGCCGACTCCTGGTTGATCTTGACGACGCCAGCCTGAATCTCGGAGGCGAAGCGCAGCGCCAGCGAGAGGTTGGTAGTAAAGAGGCTGGCCGATAGTCCGAAAGGGGTAGCGTTTGCCAGGGCCACAGCCTCCTCGAAGGAGGCGGCGGGCAGGAGGGCTGCTACGGGGCCGAAAATTTCCTCCTGAGCAACACGGCTGCTCTGGCCGAGGTCCGTGACGATGCTGGGCCGGACGTAATAGCCCTCGCCATTGATCGTTGTCGACTCGCCACCTGCCAGGAAATGCCCCCCTTCGCTGCGTGCCAGCTGCAGGTAGCCGCTCACTTTCTGTAGCTGATCCTCCGAGACCAGCGGGCCGACGCGCGTGTCCGGTTCCAGCGGGTCACCGAGTTTCCAGCTCTGGGCCAGGGTCGCAAGGCGCTCCTGAAACTCTGGGAGGATGGCCCGCTCGACAATCACACGGCTGGTGGCCGTGCACTTTTGTCCCGCGCTGAGAAAGGCGCCGCGTGCCACCTGCTCAACGGCGACGTCGAGATTGGCGTCTGCCAGCACAACTGCCGGGTTCTTGCCGCCCATCTCCAGTTGGACCTTTTTGCCGTGCTCGATGGCCTTATGCTGGAGGGCGCGACCGACAGCATTAGAGCCGGTGAAGGTGATGGCATCAACTGCGGGATGGGTCACCAGGGGATCGCCCACTTCGGAGCCTTTGCCCAGCACCAGGTTAAGGACGCCAGGCGGCAGGCCAGCATCAAGGAGGGCCTGGGTGAAGTGGACCGCCGTTAGCGGCACCAGCTCGGCAGGCTTCCACACCACGGTGTTCCCATAAGCCAGAGCCGGCGCGATCTTCCAGGCAGGGATGGCAATCGGGAAGTTCCAGGGCGTAATAACGCTGACCACGCCAACCGGCTCGCGACGGGCGTAGAGGAAGGTCACGCGCGAGCTGCTCGGATAGGTCTCCCCGTCTGGCTCCAAGGTCTGCCCCGCATAGTAGCGCAGGATAGAGACCGCGCGCCTGGTTTCCCCAATGGCCTCGGCCAGCGTCTTGCCCTCCTCGCGCGTCAGGTCACGCCCGACGCTCTCGGCACGCTGTTCCAACAGATCGGCGGCCTTGCGCAGAATCTCGCCCCGCGCTGGTGCTGGCGTTGCGCGCCAGGCGGCAAAGGCTGAGCGCGCGGCCTGCACCGCCTCAACAGCCAGCTCCGCCCCTGCCAGCGAGGTCCGTGCCACCACCTCACTCGGGTGGGCCGGGTTAAGATCGTCGCTCAGACGCACGCCATCGCGCCAGGTGCCACCGATATACGAACGTAGTTCAAGGGTCATAGACAGACCACTCCTTCCTCCGTCTCTGCTCAAGATAAGCACTGCGTAGCTGTTCATCTGTAAGTGAGGCCGATCGCTGGTCGCTGCCGGCCAGGGCAAGATCTGGCGCCTCTATGGAATGGACCATCTCGCTACAGCCGGCGGACAGCTCGCCGAATCAGCAGCACGGGCCTGCGCTCGCCGCCTGCAGGGCCAGTTTGCCCCGCACCACCCGGTTGCGCAGCCTTCCGAGACCGCTGATCGCGATGCTTACCAGGTCGCCGGCCTGCAGGGTAAAGGGTCGTTCTGGCACCAAAGCGGTGCCAGTACAGAGAAAGGCACCGGCGGGAAACTCATCCTCGCGGAAAAGGTAGACGACCAGCTCTTCCAGGCGACGCCGCAGATCAGCGGTCGAGCTGCGACCCTGCCAGCACAGTTGCCCGTTGCGCTCGATGGTCAGCTCGATGCTCAGGGCGTAAGGATCGGGGATCTCCCAGGCCGGGATAATGGCCGGACCAAGGGCACAGCTGCCAGCGTAGACCTTGGCCTGGGGAAGATAGAGGGGGTTCTCACCTTCGATGCTGCGGGAGCTGACGTCGTTGCCGATGGTGTAGCCGACGATCTCCCCGTGGGCATTGATGACGAGCGTCAGCTCCGGCTCGGGTACGTCCCAGTCGGAATCGGCACGCACTGCAATGGCGGCCTCGGGACCTGCCACCCGCCGCGGATTGGCCTTGAAGAAGAGCTCAGGACGCTCCGCGGTGTAGACACGCGCATAGATGTCGGGCGTGGCGCTCTCCTCGCGCCTCGCCTCCTCGGAACGCTTGTAGGTCACGCCTGCCGCCCAGACCTCGCTCTCTCCATCGATCGGCGCCAGCCAGGGCGGCCTGACCTCCACTGGCTCACCACGTGCAGCGACCGCGCTCAGCAAGGCGCGCAGCTCGGCGAGACGCAGGGTCCAGAGGTCAGAAAGACGCTGTCCGGCATCGGGAAAGGCCCGCACCGCGCCCTCGTCGGTGAGCAGCCCCACGCGCTCGCGACCGTCCGCAGCGCGGTAACGAATGATCTGCATGGCTATGCTCCTTGTCCTTGCCCGTTGTAGCGACGTAGAAGCTTCAAAGGAAGTACATCTTCTAACCATATAGCCCCCGTAGGCCAGCCTGTCAACCTCTGCCAATCAGCAACTTCGCTGGTTCGCTGGCTCACTCCTCTGGTGCTCCCCCTGTTACTGGGAGTCGGCTCGCTCGTCATTATCAATGCATATTTATAAAGTACATTACTGTTCAGCTGCCGGTCGAACAGGGTCGAGCGTGCCGCCAGACCTGGCTCATGTGCCAATAGAGCGGCAAGCAACCTGAGAAGCGATCGGGCAGGGCCAGGAAGGTCAAAGCAAGAGAGGGTAGCGCCGCTGCGAGCGAGCTGAAGTGCACGTAGCTGCGCGATGGTCTGCTGAGTGTGTACTGGTTGGGGAAGAGGACAGCGTGTGATGGATCACACCCACCCTGAAGCACCACTCTCATACAGTGTTCCAGAGCTGGAGGAGCTACAGCATCTGTATCACGCACAACACGGGCTCCTGCCGCCAGAGATTGATACCAGGCGTCTCAAGCGTGTCTTGCACCTGAGCTATGGCGATCTGGCCTGGCCACAAGCGCTGGCGCGTGCTCGTCCGTCCATCAGCGTCGTAGCGCTTTTTACCAGCGCCCAGGCCCTGGCTGCCTGCTGGCAACGGCTTGATGGAGCCATCTTGCGACGGCTAAACATCGCCGAGATCGATCTCGGCGGGCCCATTCCCTTTGCCGCCGACTTCTTTGATCTGGTGCATCTCTTCCTCATGGGTCCACTACTGCGCCCGGCGGCCTGGCCGACCTTATTACAAGAGTGTCAGCGCGTGCTGCGGCTCCGTGGTCAGATCAACATCGTCGCCTTTCTTGCCGGCCCCTCTTCCAGCAGCGCCTACCAGCGTCTCCGTTCCCTCGCCGTTGCCGCCTGGCAAGCGCTCGGTTACAGCTTTGCCAGCGTGCCTGAAAGGAGCACTGGCCCCTTCGTCGACTGCAGCGTTCACCTGGGCCATCTCCTGCGGCAGCAAGGGTTTGGGCAAGTGCGCTATCGGCTCTATCCTGTAGACCTGGGCGGGTGGAACAATCCCATGGGCCGGGCCTGCGCTCGGCGTCTCCTGCAAGACCTGGCCCTGCAGAAGGCCCTCGTCCTGGAGCAGGGTGGCTGTGACGAAGCCACCTATGCCAGGCTCCTCACCGAGGCAGAGCGCGATCTCGAGACCGAAGCTTTCTGCGCCTCTGGGGTCCTCGTCTCGGTGACGGCGCGAAAGCGATAGAGCTATCATGAGCCAGTCATTGACGAACAAAGGCCAGTCAAGCGGCCTTCAAGAGCAGCAGACTCGGCAGGCCAGCATGCGACGCAGGAGGGCATCCGCTCCCGCTCTCACAGGTCCTGCCGAGCTTCCTCCAGAAGTGCGCGAAGAAAGCATTCGCCATCGCTATCTTCTGCAAATGCAAGGCGGGCGTCTCTTCCCAGAAAATATTGATATCGAAGGTGTAGAGCGTGTCCTTGATGTGGGTTGTGGCAGTGGTGAGTGGGTTTTTGCCCTGGCGCGGCGCTATCCGCAGCTCTTCATCTGTGGGATCGATCTTGATCGGCGTCTGCTGCAGCGAGCGCAGGCCCGGCGCAATCGGGCTGGCCTGGGCCAGCTTGAATTTCGCCAGGCGGACTTCACCCGTCCTTTTCCTCTGGCCGAAAGCTCCTTTGACCTCCTGCACATGCGTGCCTGCGCGCGCTTTATCGCCGCCGACGCCTGGCCGGCGCTGCTCGCCGAATGCCGGCGCGTCCTGCGTCCCCGCGGTTGGCTCACCCTGGTCGAGATCGAACTCTGCGAAAGTAGCAGCAGCGCCTTCCTTGAACTGCGTCAGCTCTTCAATCGCTGCTGGTATCGGCTTGGCCATGCCCTGGACGAAAGCGGGCTCAGCTTTGGCGTTGCCAGCCGTCTCTACGGCATGCTCCTCGCGGCGGGCCTGCAAGAGGTTGCCTACGAAGTTCACATTGCCGACCTGGGGCGGCAGCCAGGCCCCATGCAAGACGGAGAGGCCGGAAGCGCCGGGCCAGCGGGAACAATCACCACTCTTTTTCTACAACAATGCCTGGCCGAAGTCCGTCTGGCGGCTCCGCTGATCATTCAGCAAGGACTGATGAGCCCGACGGCCCTGGCCGCCCTGCTTGAGCAAGCCGAGCATGAGCTGCAGGACCCTGATCTCTGGGGCTGGGGGATCATCATCTCAGCGTATGGCAGGCGTCAGGCGGAGGAACTTGGGCAGCCAGGAGGAATCAAGCGCCCGAGGGCAGCGCGCTAATGGTCGGGCCAGCCTCATCGCTATCGTCCTCCTCTAACAGAGGGTGGCGTAGAAACCAGGCCTGGCAATCCAGCGGTGGCTCACCCGGATGCGGACGAATCCGGGCGTAGGTCCCATCCGGCAGCAGCTCGCGGGCATTGACCGTATCGGCCAGCAGCACCTCCAGCACTCGCTCACGGATGGCCTGACGCAGGCGGGGATCTTCGAGGGGAAACAGGGTCTCCACCCGATTATTCAAATTGCGCTGCATCATATCAGCGCTTCCAAGAAACAGCTCCTCGGCGCCGCCATTGTAGAAGTAGAAGATGCGACTATGCTCCAGGAAGCGGCCCACGATGCTGCGCACGCGGATATTCTCACTCACCCCCGGGATGCCAGGTCGCAGGCAGCAGATCCCGCGCACAATCAGCTCCACCTGCACCCCGGCCTGGGAGGCCTCATAAAGCTTATAAATAATCTCCGGGTCAACGAGCGCATTCAACTTAAAGATCAGCAAGCCGTAGCCATACTCGCGCCGCAGACGGATCTCCCGCTCAATACGCTCCAGGATACCGCGGCGCAGACTGACCGGGGCCACCAGCAACTTACGATACGCATTCAAGCGAGAATAGCCGGTCAGCGAGTTAAAGAGATCCGAGATATCGGCTCCTATCACCGGATCGCAGGTCAGCAAGCAGAGATCCTCGTACGTACGGGCGGTCAGCGCATTATAGTTCCCCGTACTCAGGTGAACATAACGGCGCAGCCCATCGGGTTCGCGGCGCACCACCAGCGCCACCTTGGCATGGGTCTTCAAGCCGATCAAGCCGTAGACCACATGGACGCCGGCCCGCTCCAATGCCCGTGCCCACTCAATATTATTCTCCTCATCGAAGCGCGCCTTCAGCTCCACCAGGGTGGCCACCTGCTTCCCATGCTCAACCGCTTCCAGCAAAGCATGCACCACAGGTGAATTCGTCCCCACGCGGTAGAGCGTCTGCTTAATGGCCAAGACCTGGGGATCGGTGGCCGCGGCGCGAATGAAGTCCACCACCACGCCAAAGCTATCGTAAGGGCGATGCAGCAGCAGATCCTGCTCGCGAATAGCAGCAAAGAGATCGCCGCAGTACTTCGAGAGCAAGTGGGGCACGCGCGGAGTAAACGGTGGGTCCTTCAGATCGGGACGATTGAGGGCATGCAACTCCATCAGATCGCCCATGCCTAGTGGGCCATCGATCACCGTCAGATCCGAGGCCTCGATCTCCAGATTATCGAGCAACAAACTGCGGATGCGCGGCGGCATCGACGGATTGACCGCCAGATCGACCACCGAGCCAAAGCGGCGCTCACGGACGCTCTTCTCCACATCCTCCAGCAGGTCCGAAGCCTCGTCTTCCTGCAGCTCGATATCGGCATCGCGCAAGACGCGGAAGGGATACGACTCCCAGACATCGATGCCTGGGAAGAGGCGGCTCAAGTGGGCGGCGATCACCTGCTCGATCCAGACAAAGGCCACCGGTTGCACGCCTGAGACCGTCCGGGCATGCAGCGGCAGCGGCACCTGGATGAAGCGGGGGAGGCGCGGAGGGACCTTCACCCGTGCAAAACGCTCGCCGTGGACGGCATCGTTAATCACCACGGCCAGATTCAGACTGCGGTTCGAGATATGCGGGAAAGGATGACCGGGATCGACCGCCAGCGGCGTCAGCACCGGGAAAATCTCATACTCGAAATACTCAGCCAGAGCGGCACGCTGCTCCTCATCCAGCTGCTCATAATCGAGAATATAGATATGTTGCTCTGCCAGGCGTGGTAGCAGCTCCTGACGCCAATAGCGGCGCACCTCCTGTACCAGAGGGGCCAGGCGTCGACGCACCTCGCGTAGCTGCTCCTCAGCGCTCAAGCCGTCAGGACTGGGCGTTGTGGCGCGAGCGGCCACTTTATCCTTCAGCCCGGCCACACGAATCATCATGAACTCATCGAGGTTTGTATCGAAAATCGACAAAAACTTCACCCGCTCCAAGAGAGGATGGCGACTATCCTGGGCCTCCTCAAAAACGCGACGATTAAACTCAATCCAGCTCAACTCGCGATTGATATAGAGATCGGGTCGTTCCAGGTCCATCGAGGACGAGGTAGATGGGGAATGCGGCGGCTGCTCCATGCTCTCTTCAGATGACCTCTGCACCTTAGCCTGGCAGGCGTCTCCTTAGCTTTATGATAGCACGCAATGTCCAGCGAGAGAGCAAGGTCCCAGTAGATAACGGCCCGCGCACAGGAGCTCCCCCGCGGCCGGTGCTCCCCCTCTTTGGCCGGAGGGAGTGCTCACCTTGACACTGGTAGCCCCCCTGATGTATCATCACTCAGGTGAGAGCGTTTCATCCCCTTACCAGACAGCAGGGGTGTAGGAGCGAGGAGCAGCACCCCTGAAGCACGACGGCTGGCAGCGTGGAAACGCTGCAGGGCTATCATGGGCGGTTGCTGAAATTGGTAGACAGGACGGACTTAGGATCCGTTGGTGCAAACCGTGAGAGTTCGAGTCTCTCACCGCCCACCATCACAAAGATCCCGGGGTCACCTGCAGCGGGGGGTGGCTCCTTCCATTTGCCAGCGGAGCGGGGCGGAGCGCCTGCGCGCAGTGGTACCGACAGGGCAAGGCGAAGCACACAGACGGCACGAGGGCAGGCAACCAGGCAAGCACGCTTTATCTCACGTATCTGGCTCCCCTGAGTGCTCTTCCCCGCTGCAGTTCCCGTTTGGTTCGCGGTCTCGGCGGGTGGAGAAGTGAGCGCGTCGAGCGAGCAGCCCGAGGGAGGCAGGCGGGAAGCGGCAGAGGGTGACAGCTCTGCGTCGATCGAGCAAGCAAGACCAGATTCGTCCGTCGCATCTTGTTCTGTTGTGCCCTGTATCGAGCCATAGCAGATCAAACCACCGCTCAGCCAGTCAGTGGAGCAAACAAGCAAGCAGGCGGCACGCCGGGCGGCGCGTACGTACGATGATGATGCTTGTGTTGGAGGAACAGTGAAGGTCACAGTTGAGAAATTAGCGAGCAGCGAAGCCATTCTAGATGTAGATCTCACCTGGGAAGAGGTGGAGAAGGCTTCGGAAAAGGCTTATCGTAAGCTGGTGCAGCAGGTTGAAATTCAGGGGTTTCGTCGGGGCAAGGCCCCCCGCTCCTTGCTCGAGCGCAGGTTAGGCAAGGAGTACATTTATCAGGAAGGTCTTGACGACCTGATCAGCGAGGCCTACCGTGAGGCGCTCAAGGAGCACCAACTTACTCCACTCGCGCAGCCGGAGCTGGATGCTCCCATGTTTGAGATGGGGCAGCCCTATCATTTCCGCCTGAAGGTTCCCATCCTGACCCCCGTAGAGCTGGGCGACTACCGCTCGCTACGCTTTGAGGATGAAGAGGTTATGGTGACGGCGGAGGAGGTCGAGCGGGAACTGGAGGCGCTGCGTAACCAGTATGCGAGCTGGCAGAAGATCGAACGTCCTGCCCAGATGGGGGACCGCGTCACAGTCGATCTCAAACTGACGGTCGAGGGGCGCACCATTTCCGACTACAAGGAGAATCCCTTCGAACTGGCCGCCGATCGGCCCGGTCTCTTCGCCGGTATGGATGAGCAAATCGTTGGCATGCAGGCCGGTGAGAGCAAGAGCTTCACTCTGACCATTCCCTCCGACTATGGCAATGAGGAGCTGGCCGGCAAAGAGGCCCACTATGAGCTGACCCTCCATCAGGTTGAGGAGAAGGTCCTGCCCGAATTGGACGACGCCTTTGCCGCGCGCGTTGGCCAGTACGAGACCCTGGAGGACCTGCGCAAGGTCATCAGCGATGCCATCCAGGATCGCAAAGAGCGACAGAAGCGCCAGGAGCTGCGTGATAAGGTGCTGGAGGCTGTGGTGGCTCAGTCCAACATTGTCCTCCATCCGGTTCTGATCAAGGAGGAAGTCGAGGACATGCTGCATGAGCTGTCCCACATGTTGGAGAGACAGCGTATGTCGCTCGAGCAGTATCTCCTGCTGATGCGCAAGAGCCGGGAGGAATACATGAAGGAGCTGGAGCCGGACGCAGAGAGGCGCGTCAAGCAGCAGCTGGTCCTGGATGAGGTTGCCAGGCAGGAAGGGATCGAGGTCACGCCGGAAGAAGTTGAAGGCGTTTTTCGCATGTATGCCCAGGCGGGGCAGCCACTGCAGCGCAGCGAGGCCCAGGTGCGGGCGCTGATCATCACGCTGCGGCGCGAGAAAGCGCTTTCGCGCCTGGTAGAGCTGGCGACACGTCCGGCGGAGGAAAAGGAGCAGCAGGGCGAGGAGAGCGAAGAGCAAGCGCAGCAGTCAGAGGAGACAGCGAGTGAGGCCACTGTGGCGCAGGCGGAGGCCGACTCGGAGCCAGAGGGCGGGTCGGAGCCGGAGACCGGGCGAACCAGCGAGGCACCGTCTTCCTCTCCTGCTACAATAGTAGTAGAAGATGCGGGGGCACCGGCTGACACCGGAGGCCAGCAGTAAGACTCCAGCCAGGACTCAAGCGTCGTAATTGAGGGAAAGGTAACAACGGACGTGGCAAACTCTAAGAATATTCGCACAACCTATCGCTGCTCTTTTTGCGGCAAGAGCCAGGATCAGGTCCAACGGCTGATTGCCGGCCCGTCAGGGGTCTATATTTGCGATGAGTGCATTGACCTGTGCCGGGAGATCATCGAGGAGGAGCAGGCCACCTTTAGCAAGCCGCGTCTTCAGACCGGGAAGATTCCCACTCCGAAGAAGATCTATGAGCAATTGAGCCAGTATGTGATCGGGCAGGAGCGGGCCAAGAAGACGCTGGCTGTGGCGGTGTACAACCACTATAAGCGCATTAGCGTGGGCATGCAGATTGATGACGTGGAGCTGGGAAAGAGCAATATTCTGCTCATCGGCCCCACCGGCTGCGGTAAGACCCTGCTGGCGCAGACGCTGGCCAAGATCCTCGATGTGCCCTTCTGCATCGCCGATGCCACGGCCCTCACCGAGGCTGGCTACGTGGGCGAGGATGTGGAGAACATTCTGCTGCGCCTGATCCAGGCCGCCGATTTCGATGTAGCGCGGGCCGAGCGCGGCATCGTCTACATCGATGAGATCGATAAGATTGCCCGCAAGTCTGACAATCCCTCGATCACGCGCGATGTCTCCGGCGAAGGTGTGCAGCAGGCCCTCCTGAAAATCATCGAGGGCACGATTGCCAATGTGCCCCCCCAGGGTGGCCGTAAGCACCCGCATCAGGACTTTATTCAGATCAACACCTCGAATATTCTCTTTATCTGCGGCGGCGCCTTCGAAGGACTCGATAAGATCGTCGAGCAGCGCCTGGGCAGCAACCGCACCATTGGCTTCAAGAAAACGGTGGACGAGCCTGAGCAGCGCGCTCAGGAGACCGTGCTCTCGCAGGTCATTCCCGAGGACCTCCTCAAGTACGGGCTGATCCCCGAGTTTATCGGGCGCCTTCCCGTAGTGGTGGCCCTCGATAACCTGGATAAGGAGGCGCTCATCCGCATCCTGACGGAGCCGAAGAACGCCATTGTCAAGCAGTATCAGAAAATCTTCCAGCTCGATCGCGTCGAGTTGGTCTTCACTCCTGATGCGCTCGAAGCCGCCGCAGAGTGTGCACTGAAGCGTAAGACTGGCGCGCGTGGCCTGCGCAGCATCATCGAGGATGTGCTCCTTGATGTGATGTATGAGATCCCTTCGCGCGCCGATGTGAAAAAGGTGATCATTAACGGCGACGTTATTGCCCAGCGGCATAAACCGCTGCTGGTGACGCGCAGCGAACGCTCTGCCGCCTATTCTGAGGATGAGTCTGCATAACGCAGACTCATCTGTTTTTCTCTTACTCTGACTCATTGCCTGCTTGCCGTCGAGCAAGCAATGACCGGTCGGGCAAGAGGATCAGGCCGGGCCGGCCAGGGCGGGACAGCAGGAAAGCGATCGAACGAGGACTGGGGTGAGGTGCCGGAGCGTCGCCTATGCTCGTTGCCGTTTCCGCTCCAGCTTCGCCACAGAGCGAAGGGCGGGCACGGCCAGGAGTGGCGAACAGAATGGAAACAGCCGGTCAGCACTGGGGTCTCTCCCAGGCTTCTCCCCTGGCCAGTCCTGTCCATTCCCGTTCGTCAATGGCTCGCTCTCATTCGTCTGATCACTGAGCCGTTTGCTTCTCTTCTGTGAGAAAGCTCTCGCAAAAATCAACAATTATTCTTGTTGTTATAGTTTATATAGAGAAGAGAAATAATAGATAGTAGATAGGCGGAACTCATGAATGAGCAGCAACACCCATCGGTGGAGCCAGAGACGATAGAGGTCTATCCGCTGGTAGCGCTCAAGAACATGGTTGTCTTCCCGCGCACGCGCATGTCCCTGGCGATTGCGCGGGAGAAGTCGGTGCGAGCTGTCGAGGAGGCGCTGTTACGAGCCGACCGCATGCTGGTCACGGTCGCGCAGCGTTCGCCGGAGATCGAAGATCCCCAGCCTGCGGACCTCTATGGCTGTGGGGCTCTGGTCGAAATTGTCACCGTGCATCGTCAGGCCGATGGGAGCCTGCAGGTGCTGCTCAATGGCCTGCGCCGTGTGCGTCTGTTGGAGTTTCAGGATCTGGAGCCGTTCATGCGGGTGAGCGTGGAAGTGCCTTCCGAGCCCCAGGCGCAGGGTCCCCAGGCCGATGCTCTCGTGCGTCATGCTACCAATCTCTTCGAGCATTACGCCCAGCTTAATCGTCGCTTCTCGGTCGAAGACATCAATTCGATCGTGGCCATTAAGTCCCCGGCCCGTCTGGCTGATATGCTGGCGGCCCATGTAGTGAGCGATGTGACCCAGCAGCAGGATCTGCTTGAGACCTTTGATCCCCTGGCGCGCCTGGAAAAGGTCTGCGTCTTTATCGGCAACGAGATCGAGATTCTGGAGCTGGAGTCGGTGATCCGCAATCGCGTGCGTTCGCAGGTGGACCGCTCGCAGAAGGAGTTCTATCTGCGCGAGCAGTTGCGCGCGATTCAAGAAGAGCTGGGCATGGAGACGCCGTCGGAGGCCGATGAGTTGCGCGAGCGCTTGCGCCAGAAGAATCTGCCTCCCGAGGCGGCGGCCAAGGTGCGCAAGGAGATCGATCGCTTAGAGCATATGCCACCGCAGTCGGCGGAGATCGCCGTGGTGCGCTCGTATATCGACTGGATGCTCGCCTTGCCCTGGAGCGAGCGCACGGTGGATAGTTTCGATCTGGAGCGCACGCGTCGCATTTTGGATGAAGATCACTACGGCCTGGAGAGCATCAAAGAGCGCATCATTGAGTTTCTGGCCGTGCGCCAGTTGCGTCTGCAGCGCTCCAGTGAGCAGGGGCAGCCCCAGCGTGGCAGCCAGGGGCAGATCCTTTGTTTCATTGGTCCGCCTGGCGTCGGCAAGACCTCCCTGGGTCAGTCGATTGCCCGCGCCCTGGGGCGTAAGTTTGTGCGCATTGCCCTGGGCGGCGTGCATGATGAGGCCGAGATCCGTGGGCATCGCCGCACCTATGTCGGTGCTCTGCCCGGGCGGATCATCCAGTCGATGAAGTCCGCGGGCGTGCGCAACCCGGTCTTTCTGCTCGATGAGATCGACAAGCTCTCGTCGGAGTATCGGGGTGATCCAGCGGCGGCCTTACTGGAGGTGCTTGATCCCGAGCAGAATTCACAGTTCGTGGACCATTATCTGGAGGTCCCGTACGATCTCTCCGAGGTCTTCTTTATCTGTACCGGCAACGTCAAGTACCAGATCCCGCGCCCGCTGGCCGATCGCATGGACATCATCGACGTTCCCGGCTACATGCTAGAGGAGAAGGTCAATATCGGCCTGCGCCACCTGCTGCCGAAGGTGCTGGCTGAGCATGGCCTGACCCCAGAACAGCTTAAGATCCCGCGCTCGGTGATGGAGCGCATCGTGACGGACTATACCCGTGAGGCCGGCGTACGCAATCTGGAGCGACAGCTGGCCACCATTTGTCGCAAGGCTGCTCGCCGGATCATTGCTCGCCCTTCCACCCACTTGCGCCTGACTACTGCCTCTCTCGAGCACTACCTGGGTATGCCCCGCTATTCGACGCCGCCCCTGAGTATGCGTATGCAGGTCGGGGCTGCAATGGGGCTGGCTGTGACCGAGAATGGGGGCATTCTCTTGCCGGTGGAGGTGGTCACGATGGCCGGCAAGGGCGACCTGCTGATTACAGGCCAGCTCGGCGATGTGATGCGCGAGTCGGCTATTGCAGCCCTCTCGTACATCCGCTCGCGGGCCACGGAGCTGAACATCGATCCCAATTTCCAGGACGTCACGGATTTGCATATCCATCTGCCGGAGAACGCCATTCCTAAAGATGGCCCGTCCGCCGGGATCACGATCGCTACAGCGCTGATTTCGGCCCTGACTCGCCGCCCGGTGCGCGGCGATGTGGCCATGACCGGTGAAATTACCCTCCGGGGACGGGTGCTCGGCGTCGGTGGCCTCAAAGAGAAGATCCTGGCTGCCCACCAGGCTGGCCTACGCCATATTGTGGTGCCCGCGGAAAATAAAAAGGACCTGATGGAGATCCCGGCCCGCATCCGCCAGCAGATGCGCTTTACCCTGGTGGAGACGATGGACCAGGTGATTACTACGGCTCTGGCCAGCTCTTCCGCTGGAGAGAGTGAGGCCGACAGCGAGAGCCAGACGCTGGCGGAGTCACAGCCGCGTCCTTTGCTTGCCGATGAACGTTTACCGGCTTCGCGTGGGCGCTCGCGCTCGCGTCACGCCGCTATTGAAAACCGGAGGATTGAAGAGCCGGTCCGTCAGGGGGAAGAGTCCCAGGAGCCACCCTCGCTGATTCTTCCCGTGCAGGAGGATCACGCCGCCGACGCGCCACAAGCGCAGCTCGGGGCCCGCGCTCTGGATGAAACCTCTGAAGGAGAAGCCTGAACGCTGCTCTCCCTCCCTGCCTCTTGCTCTGATCAGGGACCAAATTGATCCTCTACGAATCCCTGGGTGGGGCGTTTACTCTTAAGAAGGGAAATCTCTGAGCAGCGCTAAGTTGTCTGCGCAAAGAAGGAAGGCAGCCTATCATGTTCCTGTGCACGCTCATACGCTGGCAGCCATGCTGAGTCGTGCGTAGATCTGCCCGCTTCTTTGGAGCGCCCATGTCGCCGGACTCGCCTTTGATCGAGATGGAGAGAGCAGCAAAGACCTATGACCTGGGCAGATAACAAGGGTGGCAGGCAGAGGAGAAAACGGCTCACGGACAGGTAGAGGGATCATGTGGGGCAAAAGACTGCTGAGTGCTGCATCGGACAGGGTAGTCTGGGTGCGCGGTGATCCTGTGATTGCGCACTTGCTCTTGTGGCGATAGCGCAGAGTTTCCTGGCATTACAGTTCTCTCTTAGGAGAGAAGAAAGAGGGGCATTAATAATGAGCTGGAATCCCACGCCTGGGCAGGAGCCCAATCAGCCGAGTAGTGGTCAGTATGGAGGCTATTCCTCGCAGCCCGGCGGCGCTTATGGCTCCCCTCCAAATAATCCTTACGGTAGCTCTCCCTCTGGTGCCAGCTATGGGCAGGCCCAGTATGGTCAGCAGCCCCATGGAATGAGCGGTGCAGCAAGCGCTCTTGGTCCCACCTCGATGGGCATGGAGGCCAACATGGCTGCCGGCCTTAGCTATCTGGTGGGTTGGATCACTGGGTTGATCTTCTACCTCTCAGAAAAGCAGAATCGCTTTGTGCGCTTCCACGCCATGCAATCGATCATCTGGTTCGCGGCTTTAACCATCCTTATAGTGGCCCTGGGCGTCTTGGGGATGATTCCCTTCGTAGGACTCTTGACCTTCTGCTTGAGTGGGCTGGTGGGCCTGGTCGGTTTTGTTTCCTGGATCGTTCTGTTGATTATGGCCTTCCAGGGGAAGTACTTTAAACTGCCGGTTGTCGGCGACTACGCCGAACGCTACGCGAGCACGCCGCCCACCGGCGCCGGCCTCTAGGCCCCCTGCTCAGAGGTAGATCCTGATAGATCCTTAGAGGGAGAAGGAGAGCGCTGCTGCAGTCCTCTCCTTCTCTGCCTTGCATTACCGCGGCTTCTCCTTTCTTCCCTGCCAGTCCCGCTGGCCGGAGCGCAGGCCAGCGGCAGCCCTCTTTTAATCCGCTGACCCTCCCTCTCCAGGTCCCCTGATCTCCTACAACTCTGGCCGCTCCCTGTGCGTAATATCATAAGGAAAGTAATAAACAGAGGCATTGTCATTATCAAAGAGTGAGTGCAGAGGGATGAGCTGGAAGCCAAATCCGCAGGAACCGACGCCGCCCTATGAGGACCCTCATCAGCCCTATCAGGGCTACCAGTACGGTCAGCACTATAGTGGTGGCTACGGACAATATGGTCAATATGGTCAGCAGCAACAGCAGCAGTACCACCCTGGCCGCTGGGGGGGACCGGGTTACTCGTCTGCCGAGAACGCGGCGATCGCCGCCGAGGCCAATACGCCGACTTCCTCTGGCCTGCCCGCAAACGTAGCGGCAGCCCTGGGCTATCTGCTCTTCTGGCTGAGCGGGCTGATCGTCTTCGTGACGGAAAAGCGCAATCGCTTTGTGCGCTTCCATGCCATGCAGTCGCTGATCCTCTTTGGACTCGTCACGCTGGTGTTGATCGCGCTACGTATTATAGAATTCATCCCTGTGATCGGGGCTGTTGCTGGTTTTCTCGATGCTCTGATTCAGCTGCTGGCTACCCTCGGCTGGGTTGCCTTGATCGTCCTGACTTTCCTGGGACGTCATATACGCTTGCCCATCATTGGAGACTATGCCGAGCGTTACAGCGGCCCGGCTGGCCCTGGCTTTTGAAGAGGCTGCTAGAGGCTGCTGAGAAACTGAGCAAGCGGGTAAATGGCTCGCGGCAGCGCTGGCCAGCTCTTTCGCCTGGCCCGGCTCGGCTGAGCCGGGCTGGCGCGAGGAACATGGACCACCGTTCACCCAAAGAGTACAACCCTCCTCCGGCATCCCACGTAATATGGAAGACGACTGAAAGAGGACTCTGGGGTGCGGCGGGCCTGACTGAGGGCCAGGAGATCTCACCCAGCCTGGTCGAGGCGTCCTCTATCGCCATTGAGTATGGAAGGGACCCCCTCCCGAAGAGGGGCGCGCAGGGAAGGGAGCTGCCGTTTGCTCCTTCCGGGAAGGCGCTAGCTAGCTTCCCGGAAGGACAGAACAGGCCAGAGAGCAGGAGTAGTGATTGCCTATGAGTTGGAATCCGAACCAGCAGCCGGCGCAGGGGCCAGAATCACCACAACCCCAGCAGCCGGGACCCGGCTATGGGGGATATCGAGGATACGGCGGGTACCAGCCTGGGCCGGGCAGCCCGCCCTATAGCTACAATCCTTACGGTCAGCAACAACAGCAACAACAGCAACAACAGTATTACACCTATCAACCGCCGTCCAGTGTCACACGGGCTGCCAGCGTCTTTGACCCCACCACGCTGAAAATGGATGCCAGGAGCGCGGCCCTGTTAAGCTACCTGTTCTGGTTTTTCAGTGGCATCATCATCTTTCTGGTGGAGCGCAAGAATCGCTTTGTGCGTTTTCACGCCGCGCAATCGATTCTCTGGTTTGGGGGACTCACCCTTCTCTTTGCCCTCGTGAGGGTGATCGGGCTGATTCCCTTCCTGGGGACCATCATTCTCGCCCTTCCTGTCAGCTGTGCCAGCGGTGTCATCCTGGCGGTTGGGGGACTCTCCTGGCTCTTCCTGATGGTGATGGCCTACCGTGGCTCCTACCTCAAGTTACCAGTGGTCGGGGATTACGCGGAGCGCCTGGCGAATCTCTTCACGAAGAAACCGGCCCAGCCTACGCCGCCCACAGCCTGACGGGGGAGGAGTGCGCGAGTGCGCGAGAGAAGGAGGCTGTGGGCAGGAGGCGCTCCGCGAAGAACGCAGATCGGGTGACCTCACGGCGAGGCAGGCGGACAGACAGGCATACCTGTGTCACCCAGAGAAGCCCCCGTCGGCCTGGCGAAAGGGGCGGCTCTAGCAAGGGCGCCTGCCTCACTTCATGAGGAAGACGAAGGCGAAGAGGGTGAAGACAACCCCTGTTGTAGACGCTGAATAATCTCCTTGAGACGGCGCGTCTCGGCCTCGTGCTGCTCGCGCAGGCGGGCGATCTCCTGCTCCATCTCCTGCTGCATTTGCTCCATACGATCCTTCATATGGAGAATCGCCTCCACACCGGCCAGGTTCACCCCCAGATCGCGCATGAGCCGGCGGATGTGGATCACGCGCTCGATATCCTTATCGGAATAGAGGCGTGGGCTATGGGGGCTATTGCCTTTCCGGGCAGGAGAGATCAGCCCGAGGCGCTCATAGTGGCGTAGGGTTTGTTCATGCACCTGGGCCTTCTCCGCGGCGACGCTAATGATATACCAGGCACCATCATCGCGCTCCGACACGGTACCTCCCTCCTTCCTTCCTTCCTAATGCTCAGGCCGTGCCTGGCCGCTGCCCGGCCTGCTCTTGCTCAACCTGCTGGAGCATGAACCGAGCAGGCAGGAGAGCGGCGGGCGAGCAAAGCTGTCTGGCCAGCCTGCCATGCTACGTGAACGCATGAGCACGTCGCTCAAATCGGTTAGTGAAGACAGGTGATCGCGCGGGCCAGCGGGCGATCACAGCAGATGATCGACCACAACGCTCATTCGATCATCATCAGCCTCTGAGACCAGCGATCAGACCGGGCGGGCGGATGGATCGTGCCCCGGGCACGCCAGGCCGAGTGAGCCGAGCCAGGTCAGGCTGGAAGTGGGCGACCAGTAGGGCTGCTGGCTGACGGCTGGTTGTCAGGTTGGGGCGGATCGCGCGAGACGAATCAGGCAGGGCGCGCACCGGCTGATCAGGTGGCCGAACGAACCTCGACGTTGCGTGTACGGGCCAGCTGTTCAAAGAGCTGGCGCTCCTCATCACTGAGATGCATAGGCAGCACCACACGCACCCGGGCGTAGAGATTTCCCTGGCCCTCGCTCCGCAAACGAGGCATGCCTTTACCCGCCAGGCGGAAGAGCCGCCCGTTCTGCGTTTCCGGTGGAATAGTCAGCATCAACTTGCGCCCGTCGGGGAGGGGAACGAGTGCCTCGCCGCCCAGCAGAGCCTTGTAGAGATCGACATCGATATCCAGATAGAGATCGTCGCCGCGGCGTTCAAAGACCGGATCAGGCTTAACGCTGATGATCAAGTAAAGATCGCCGCGGGGCCCGCCTCCGATGCCGGGCTGGCCTTCACCGGCGACGCGGATGCGCGAGCCATTGTCAACGCCAGGAGGAATCTTGACCTGGATTTTCTTACTACGTACGACCGTGCCCTGGGCGCCGCAGGTCGCACAGGCCCGGCCATGCACCTCGCCAATACCCTGGCAGACAGGGCAAATCTCAGTCGACTGTATATTGAAAGTGCGCGTGCCGCCGGTGTAGGCTTCGCGCAGCGTCACCTCGACCGGCTGCTCGATATTGTCCCCGGCCCGCCGCCGGAACTCCTGGCGGGGCGTACGAGCGCTGCGCCCGAAAAGCGCCTCAAAGAAATCGGAGAAGCCACTGTTACTATCGAAATCGATTGTTGAGGAGCGCCCACTGCCATAGGGGTAGGAGCGCCGGAAGCCTGAGAAACCGGCAAACTGATCCTGCCAATTGGGGCCGAGCGCGTCATACTTGCGTCGCTTCTCCGGGTCAGAGAGCACCTCGTACGCCTCATTAATCTCCTTAAACTTCTCCTCGGCGAAGCGGTCACCCGGGTTCACATCGGGGTGATATTTGCGGGCCAGCTTGCGAAAGGCCTTTTTAACCTCATCGGCGCTGGCCCCGCGAGCAACGCCGAGGATCTTATAGTAGTCTTTATATTCCATCTGCCCGCCCCTTTGTACGTTGAGAGCTGCTGGCTCTGATGGCTAGCTTCCCAGCTTCTGCCAGCGTGCTTGTATGCTTGCTTGCGGAGCCACTACGGATTGATCATCTTTGCAGAACCCTACCACGTTGCCTCCGGCCTGTGGCGATCTCTGGTAATGGCTGGCCTGGCAGTCGGGACCGGAAGACAGGGAAAGGCCACGCTATCGTCTGGGAGCTTGACCAGGAAGGAAGGAGCGCTGTGCGCTGCAGCACAGCAAGCAGCGCTCTGCCGGGCCGCTCTCCTTTCTGTCTGCTCCGCGAGCGCATTGATGGATGATAGCCTGGTTCCTGGTTCGGCTGGCGTGAGCGTGACTGGAAGTCCCTTGCCTGGAGTGAGCCTTCCCCTGGCGGTCGCGACTCGGTCAGGCCTCCCCTGGCTGTTCGCGCTGTTCCTTCTTGCTAACGGCCACTGTCACCTTAACGCGGGCAGGGCGCAGTGTCTCATCGCTCAACTTATAGCCCTTGCGGACCTCCTCTACAACGAGGCCCTCTGGCTTCTCGCTGTCCTCGACGGCCTCGACAGCCTCATGGATATAGGGATTGAACTGCTCGCCCACTGTTGGCACCGGGGTCAGGCCCTCACTGCGAATCAGCTCGTTCATCTGCCAGGCCACCAGGCGCAAGGTTTGCTGCAGGCCCTGGCGATCCAGGCTATCCTGATAAACCAGCGCGCGATCCAGATTATCCATGACCTCCAGCAGCTTATTCAGTAGCGCCTTCTTCTGCTGCAGGACGCGGTCGGCAATCTCGCGCTCACGCCGCTTGCGGAAGTTTTCCAGATCAGCGCGCTCGCGGACAAACTTGTCCCAGTTCTCGCGGGCTTCCTGGCGGGCCTGGGCGAGTTGGGCCGCCAGGTCTGCCAGCTGGGCCTCCAGTTGAGCGATGCGCTCCTCTAGCGTGGGGGCGGGCTGCTCCTCAGCCGCGGCAGCCGGCGTCTCGGCAGATTCAGCTGGAGCCGCGGCGGCGTCGGCGGTAGCTTCCGGCTGTTCCTTTTGTTGGGGCGTCTCTGCCGCCGGTTCCGGGTCCTGGCTTCGGAACGGTTGCTCTGGCTGTGGCCTCTCGGTAGTTTCCCTGGGTTCGTCCGTCATAACAACACTCCCCTCGTGCTTGGGTCTTGAGTCTATCTAGAATGGCACAGGGCGCAGCTAAGCGCCGCACCCCGCCAGAGGTTCTCTCTCGTTTGCTTTGCTATGCTTGCTCCGGAGCAAGCGCTCTATTCAGGCGATTTACTATTGTTTTAGTATAAATTTTGAGCCAGCTCTTGTCAAGTTGTGCCGAAACGAGCCAGCAACTGATTCTGGCCTTGCCTGGATGCCAGGGAGCGAGAGGAAGGCAGGAGTGGCCAGGTCAGGCGCGGGAAGGGAATGGGGCTGAGGAGAGAGGGGGGCAGGAAGCAGAGCGGCTAGTCGCTCTCGGTCAGCATCTGGGCCGATTCCTCCTGCTCTGTCTCGCTCTCCTGCCAGCGCGACCCGCGTTCAAGCAAAATCGGCCCAA
This sequence comes from Thermogemmatispora onikobensis, assembly GCF_001748285.1. Lineage (NCBI taxonomy): Bacteria > Bacillati > Chloroflexota > Ktedonobacteria > Thermogemmatisporales > Thermogemmatisporaceae > Thermogemmatispora > Thermogemmatispora onikobensis. The sequence continues at coordinate 38,889 of NZ_BDGT01000028.1, forward strand.
AAAGGGTTTCCTGGCGGACGCTGATGCGCTCATGTTTCCACAGGTCGAGCATCGCGAGAAAAGTCACCACGATCAACAAGCGCGAAGCGCCTGGCTCTAGCAGTTCGCTCAGCCAGAGGCGCGGGGTCTGGCGGAGACGAGCGGTAATGACGGCAATGCGCTCACTCACGCGCACGCGCGCCTGGGGAAGCACCAGGCCCCCGTTGGCCTCTGCCTCGGCGCGGCTACGGGTCTCCAGCAAGCGGCGAAAGCTGCGGGCGAGAGCCTCAACCTCCAGGCCGACGAGAGTTGGCGGGGTCCAGGCCAGTTGGGCCTCAATGCCGGCCAGCAGGCTGGAGCGCCCATACGTCTGGAGGCCCGCCTCCGCTCGCTGGCGCAGGACTGAGGCGATCTCTTTGGCGATCTTATATTCCTTCAAATGGCGCTCCAGCTCGGCAGCCATTTCCTCGGCCTGACGCGCCTCCTCTGAGGTCTCTTGACGTGGATTGCGCGGCAAGAGGCTTTGCGATTTGATAAACAGCAGACGAGCGGCGATGGCGACGAAAGCGGCCATATTGGCGATAGGCAGCTCCTCCTCGCGCCAGTGGCGCAGATAGGCCAGGTATTGATCTGTCACGGCCACCAGGGAGATCGTGGTGATCTCCATCTGGCGTTTCTCGATCAGGTAGAGCAGCAGCTCCAGGGGCCCCTCGAAAACTGGCAGACGCACAATGTAGCCGGTTTGGGGCAGTCCCCAGAGTTCTGAGGCGCTCTGGAGAGGAGGCGGGGTGGAGCGCTCTCGCTCCTCGTGTTCTCTCGTCTGAGGCGCTGGCTGCTCCTGTTGGCTGTGGGCCTGGGCACGGCGCGGCCCGGGTGCTGAGTGAGCCAAAGGAGGGGAGGAAGTAGCCGCTGTCTGGGCCTGTCTGGTGCGCTCGTTGTTCTGTGTCATGCCGGCAAACCTCGTCTGTGGTGGGTGGCCTATAGCTGGACTGGTTGCTTGCTGCCAGCGCTGGCCTCTGGATGGGCCTTGGACCAGCAAGGTCAGTATAGAGGGAGGATGGGGGACGGGTCAATCGCTCCCGCTCTCTCTGCGATCTATCGTCTCCCCGCCCAGGCTAAGATTGCTCATCAACGCGATGCAGCTCGGAGGCAGGCCCATCTGGTTCGTGGTGGGTACGGATATAGAGCACTGTCCGCTCAGAGAGGCCGGCCTGAGCCGCGAGAGCAGCCCCAACTTCAGCGTGCCACCAGGCGTAACCGAGCGCCTGTTGCCAGTGGGGCCGCTCTGGCTGTGGATAGACAGCCAGACGCGCCAGCAGGCGAGGGGCAAAGTGTTTGCCAAGCACGATCACGGGCCGGGTCCAGAAGGGCACGCGCCCATTCCCCTTGCCGACATCGTGCAGGAGGGCGGCGATCAGCAGCTCCTGATCGCGGCAGCCGCCCGCCAGCAAGCCGCGATAGACACGCAGACAATGGGCCTGGTCGGCGAGCGACATGCTCTCGAAAAGCGCAAGTGCGGCAGGGGGCAGGAGCGCGGCCACTTCGGCTCGTTCGGCACTGCTCAGGGGACGGCTGGGACCAAGCTGGGCCCAGACCTGCTTGAGACGATAGCCAAGACGCCCAAACCGCAGAAGCCCGCTCGAACGCTGTGGCCTGACTCTTAAGCTCTCCTGGCGCTGTTCTCCCCCCATTGGCGCCTCGCCCACCTGCTCAGAAGCTGTAGATTGCGCTGACATTTGTGATGCTCAGGTTGGTTACCAGGCCAGCCAGGAAAAAAGCCCCGGTGCGGATATAGTCAGGGATATGGGCCAGGGGGAAGCCAGGCATCTGGGCGATCTCGGCGATAAAGGGGACAATAAAGAAAAGCGCCAGGATGATCAGGGGACCCCAGGGGCCAGAGCGCGCGAATTGCAGGGCCTGACGAGTGGGCAGCAGGATATAGACAATCTGGTAGCCATCGAGCGGGTAGAGTGGCAGAATATTCAGGATGGTCAAAGCCAGATTGGTGCAGCTGAAGACCATCAGGAATTGTGGTATGCGCAAGAGTACCGCATTCTCCGAGAGCAGCGGGTAGATGAGGCGAGCGAGCAAGGCAAAGATCAGGCCCAGCAACAGATTAGCAAGCGGGCCGGCCAGAGCAACTAACAAGGGACCGCTGGTACGTCCGCCGCGCAACTTCCAGGGATCGGTCTTCACCGGCTGGCCCCAGCCCAGGCCAACGGGTCCAAAGGTGATGGGCATAAAGGCGAGAATCAGACACAGCAGCGTCCCGAGCGGATCGAGATGGCGGCGCAGACGCAGTGTATAGCGTCCCTCGACCCGGGGCGTTGGATCGCCGAGCCAGATCGCCATTTGGGCGTGAGCGAACTCATGCAGCACGATGGCGATCAAAAATGAAACGACGATCATCAACGCCAGAACCACATTGATTTTCGTCTCCATCGCTCTCCTCGTTGTCGATATCGGATCTCTGTGCAGGCCCCGTAGAGGCTGGCGTGTGACTCCAGGCGCTTCTGGCCAGGGAGATCTGCCGGTGAGCTGAAGCCTTCTTGGCCTGGTGCCTCTGCTTCAGATGCTCAACCTCCTTCGGGTGGCGAACTGACAGATGCGTTTATGAACTGACCAGCAGGTCGATCTCCATCGCTTCGCGGGCCAGGCGCGCCCGACTGAACTGCTGACGGGTAGCGAACTCGATACGCTCTAGCTTTTGATCATCGTAGGTTGGCTCGTGGTGGAAAAGAATCAGCTCGCGTACCCTGGCCAGTTGCGCCACTGTGGCCGCCATCTCATAGGTACTATGGCCAAAGCCGCGTCGCGAGTGGCGATAATCTTCGGGAGTATACTGGGCATCGTGGATGAGAAGATCGGCCTGTTCAAGAAAGGCCAGCATCTCGCTCTGGTACTCCTCTCCCCACTCCAGATCGGTAGCGTAGATCAAGCGCCGCCCAGCGTGTTCGATGGCGTAAAGCAGCGAGCCATTTTGTGGATGGAGGGTCGTAAACCGGGCATGAATGCGGACCTCCTCCGGCAAGGGCGGCTCCCGCGCAGCCTGGCTTTCTTGCAGCAGGAGCGGCTGATTGCAGCCTGGTTTCCAAACGATCCACATATTATCTTCCAGGGTGTGGAAAGCTCGCTGCGATGGTAGCTGACGAATATCGACAGGAAAGTAGGGTGGCGACATGACGGGTATAACAAGCCCTTCGAGATCACGTCCAGCAAGGCGGGGGCCAAAGAAGTCGATGCTGACCGTTGGTTCATAGAGAGGAGCAAAGAAAGGCAATCCTTGCAGGTGGTCACCGTGAGCGTGGGTGATCAGCAGCGCGAGATGGAGCGCATGACCGTTGCTGCGCCGCAGCAGCGAATCGCCCAGGGCGATAATGCCGCTGCCGGCGTCCAGCACCAGCGTGCGCCCGCTGACGTCCACTTCGACGCAGGCGGTATTGCCACCGTAGCGCAGCGTCTGTGTTCCTGGTACCGGGTAGCTGCCGCGCACGCCCCAGAAGCGAACACGGAAACGCGGCTGCTCAGCCATCAGTTGCTCCTTTGTGCCTGCTGACGTATTGCCTGTCGTTGCATGGTAATTATAGCTTGCGCTGCTCTCCTTGAAAAGGGCTGCTCTTCCCATGCGGCAGGTCGACCAGCAAGAGCGGTGGTAGCGGCAGACCGGGATCAGCTGGAGACCTGGGGAAGGAAGGATAACCGCCGCCTTACCTTCAGTCGTCATAGCTGGTACAATCCTTAGCAGAAATATAGGACGAGGCGGAGCATGCACCATCAGAAGAGACAGGTGTCGAACGGTATGAAGGCGACCAGAAGTCTGCCCTATGACGGGCGAACAGGGGGGGCCAGGCCGGACCGACGAGGGTGGCTGTCGGCAGTGGTTGTAGCGGTGGCGCTGGGGTCCCTGCTCCTGTTAGTGGCCTGCGGTGGCAGCTCGGCCCCCGATGCGCGGCAATTGCTCGCCGCATCCCAGGCGGCCATGCAAAAGGTTCACTCCTACCATTTCAATCTCCAGGTTGAGCACGCTGGCAGCAGCGCCACTCTGGTCATTCAAAGTGCCGATGGCGATCTGGTCGTACCCGATCGCTTGCAGGCCAATGCTGGCGCTCTTGTGCTTGGCTCGCTGGTGCAGGTGAAGATCATTGTGGTGGGCGGGCAGCAGTACATGACCGACCCTATTACGGGACGCTGGCAGACCATCAGTGGCCTGCCTGATCCCCGTGTGCTCTCTGACTCGCGCACCGGCATTGCTGCCCTTTTGGGGCAGATTCGCAACCCGTCGACGCCTGGCGAGAGCAGCATCGGCGGGGTGGCTTGCTGGCAAATCTCCGGTAAGCTCGACGCCAGCTATCTGCGCGGCTTGCTGGGAGACCAGACGCGAGCTGGTTCGCTGCTGGACGCCGTGGTCTGGATCGGCAAGAGCGATCACCTGCTCTATCAGCTGCGCCTGACTGGCGTGGCTGCCGATGGCGATACCAACCAGACGGTGCGCACGTTGAAGCTCTCCAAGTTTAACGAAGCGATGACGATTAGTGCGCCAGCTATCTGACGGCCCTTGGGGGCTGGGAGCTGCTGGTGCCTCCTGGTCACTGGAGGTGAATGGGTGCGCTCTCTTACAAGTGCTGGGCGCCGTCAGCGTGAGGTGTCGGGGCAGTTGTCCCTGCTGGGCCTGGTCTTTGTCTGTGCGGCTGTCTTCCTGACAGCTCTCGATCAGACAGTTGTCGTCACGGCGCTTCCCCAGATCATCACTGATCTGCAAATACCAATCTTGCAGCTCGACCGCGCTTCCTGGATTATCAGCGGCTACTTGCTGGGATATGTGATTGCGATGCCCCTGTTGGGGCAGCTGGCTGACCGTTATGGGAGGCGGCGCCTATTGCTCTTGTGCCTGGCCGTGTTTGCCGGCGCCTCGCTGATGTGTGGACTGGCTCCCTGGCTTGGCTCGCTCAATGATTTGAGCTTCTTGCAGGTGGTCGGCGTTGACACGCAATCGCCTGGCCTGGTCTGGTTAGTGGGGGCGCGCGTGCTCCAGGCGGCGGGCGGGGGCGCCATTGTACCGATCGCTATGGCGATTGCTGGCGACTACTATGGCGCGCGCGGTTTAGGTCCGGCTCTCGGGCTGATCGGGATGGTCACCGAGGCCGGGGGCGTGCTCGGCCCCCTCTACGGAGCCTGGATTACGCAGACGTTAGGGTGGAACGCGATCTTTCTGCTCAACCTGCCTCTGGTGGCCGTGCTCATGGTGCCGCTGGCTTTCTGGCTGCGGGAGCCGGCGCGGGTTCTGGAGACAGAGCGAGGGCAAGGGCGGAGGCAGCGGCCAGGGGTCGACCTGCCTGGGGCCGCTCTGCTTGGCGCTGCCCTCCTCTGTCTGAGCCTCGGCCTGGCCCAGGAGGCGACCCTCTTAACGGGGGGACAGCCCGGTGGCCTCCAGGCTCGCAGTGTGGCGGAGAGCGCCAGCGCGCACGGCAATCCTCTCTTGATCGGTCTGGCACTGCTTCTACTCGTCCTGTTGGTCCTCCTGGAGTTGCACTTACAGCGAGCAGTGCCAGCGGAAGAAGGCCAGGCCGATCCTACGGGGCGAGGGCGCTGGTCCAGGCTGAAGCTTCCTGGTCGAGGGGCGCCCGTGCTCGACCTGCAGCTCTTTCGCCGCCTCTCCTTTGTCGCCGCGGCGGTGGTCAGCCTGCTCGTGGGGGCGGCTCTGATCATTGCGATGGTAGACATTCCTATCTTCGTTGCCACGGTGCTGGGGGAGACGGCCATTGCCAGTGGCCTTGCCTTGCTGCGGCTGACGGCGATGATCCCTGTCGGGGCGCTGGTTGGTGGCTGGCTCTGCGAGCGTCTGGGAAGCCGGCCTGTGGCCATCGTCGGACTCCTGTGCGCTGCGGCGGCGTTCTGGTTGATGCATTTGTGGCCACTGCACGTGGACTGGAACCAGATCACGCTGAGCACCATGCTCGGAGGCTGGGGCTTTGGGCTGGTTATTGCTCCGATTGGGGTGATAGCCCTGGATGCGGCGCGCGAGAGACGGGCGGGTCTGGCGGCGGCTCTCATCACCATGCTGCGGATAGTAGGCATGATTCTCGGCCTGGCAGCGCTCACTTCCTGGGGTCTGGGCTATTTTCGCGCCCTGGCCGCCGCTTTTGTGCCCCCGTCTGGGGCTACCCCTTTCAGCTCTGCCTACCTGCGTGCCTATACCGCCTATCTGGTCTCGGCAGCTCACACCGTCTATACCACCATCTTCCTGGTAGCCGGTGTCCTCTGTCTGCTGGCCGTTCTGCCGGCTTTAGCCTTTCGAGAGAGCCAACCTGTGGCCTTCTTCAAGCGTACTTCAAAAGGGGGACAGGAATCTTCCCAAGCGACGACTGACCTGGTTCGGCCAGGACGGACCGCGGGCGAGAGCGGAGCCATCCCGGCGCCGGACCCAAGAGAAGGGGAGCAGCTATGAGCAGAGAGAGCAAAGGGCCTCGCTGGTCCGAGGAGCCAGAAGAGGATAGCTGGCCTGGCTATGACGAGGAGGTACCTCCGGGCCGTCGGGCGCAGCGCCGCGCTCGGGCCAGCGGCTACAACTACGAGGCCAGATACTGGCGGCCAGAGAGGGAGCGTCTGAGGCGCAGAAGGGCATCTCAATGGGGGGGGGAGGATGCTGAGGTAGAGGAGGTGGAGGGGGTTGAGGCAGGGAGAGAGGAGGAAGATCTCCTGTTTCCCAATGGGAGAGGAGACTGGGCGGTCTCCCATCGCCGGCCCAGACGCCGCGGCCCTCCCTGGCTCTGGTTTCTCTTCGGCTGCAGCGTAGCCATCCTCCTGCTGCTGCTCGGGATCATCGTGGCAGTCTTCGCGGCCCTGCGCAGCGTCACTGGCAGCAGCCCCTTGCCGATCCTGGGCCCGACCGCCAACACCTATACCCAGACAAGCCAGCAGACGATTCCTGTCAGCAACCTTGAGCAGCTCACGATCAGCAGCCAGATTGGCACTGTTGACATCACTAGCGATTCCCGCCTGGCTACGCCGGAGCTGACAGTTGTTAAGCGAACAAAAGCAGCAGGCCAGGCCGAGGCAGATGAAGAGTTCAAGCGCATCAGCATTCAGGTTCAGCCGGGACCTGGCAGTTTGCAGGTCACAGCGACACTGCCGCAGAGTGAGGGTCTGAACGGCCCCAGCGACACCGTCGATCTCCAGTTCAGGCTGCCAGCGCAGGTGAATCAGAGCGTGACCCCCTTCAAGTTGAATGTCGAGCTGGCCGTGGGGGACATCCACATTCAGGGACTCACGGGCATGCTGGTCGTCAAGGATGAAGCAGGCAATATTACTGTGGAAAGGGCAACCTTGACCGATGGCAGTAGCCTGCGCACAGTCAATGGCCAGGTAACCTTCAGCGGGTCGCTCGATACTCGTCCTGTGGGCGGCGGGAAGCCGCTCTTCCAGATTCATAGTGAGGTTGGCCAGGTCAACGTCACCCTTCCAGCCTCTACCGCTGTGGTGGTGGATGCCTACGTGAACAGTGGCAAGATTGTGAGCGCCTTCCCTATCCAGGTCAGCACTAATGCTGGCTCTGCCACCTATTATGGACCGCTAGTACCAGGGAGCGGGCCTATGCCAGCGGCCCTCTTGCGCCTCGATGTCGGCACTGGCGCTATCAATCTGCACAGTGCATAAAGTAGCATATCTGTAGCGGACAAAAGATTCGTGCTATACTATGAGAGTGACGACTCTTGCTATGGGTAGCTCTTTATTTTCAGACTAGAAAGGCGGGGGATGTTATCGCACAGATCTTACATGTTGACATACCGTCACCGCTGGGCCGCCTTGAGGGCATTCTGAAGCCCGAGGAAGCGGGTGTCAAACCGCACTACGTCTCCCTGGTCTGTCATCCGCATCCGCTCTATGGGGGGACGATGGACAACAAAGTTGTCTTCAAGGTGGCCCAGATTCTTCAGGCTTTGCAGATCCCGGCGCTGCGCTTCAACTTTCGAGGGGTAGGGAGAAGTTCGGGTAGCTATGATGAGGGGAGGGGGGAAATGGATGATGTGCGCTATGCGCTGGACTTCCTCAGCCATCGCTATCCGGGCCTCCCGGTCATTCTCGCGGGTTTCTCCTTTGGCGCCTATGTGGGCCTACGGGTAGGGGCCGCCGATGGCAGAGTGCAGGCGCTCATCGGCCTGGGTGTGCCTGCACGCAGCTTCGATGGCGACACCCTGCAGGGCTGCACCAAGCCCAAGCTGATTATCCACGGGACTCGGGACGAAGTTGCGCCTTATGCTCTGACCGCGCGCTGGTTCGAGCAGTTACCGGCTCCCAAGACGATGATGGCGGTCGAGGGAGCGGACCACTTCTTCCAGGGACGGCTGGACGAAGTGCAGACGATTATTGCCAGCTTCGTTCAGACATTGTGACAGCCAGGTGACAACCTGCTTGCCAGCCTGTCTGCCATTTCCGGCCCACCGCAGGCCAGCCTCCCCTCCATCTGCTCCTTGCTTGCCTCCACTTGCCAGGCTGGCGGGAAGCAGCGCCGGCCCGGTCTGGCAGTGGTTTCGTTGGCGCTGTTGGCGCCTGTGAGCGGGCAAGCGTTTCAAACGTTTGCTGCTTTTCTCTCTTGCTCTGTTTTCTCCGCTGCAGCTTGCCTGTCCGATTGTTTGGCTTATCCGGTTCCTCGCAGCACGAGCGGGGGCGACGCCTTCCTGAGTGATAGCACGCTTGTTGAGAGAGGTACAATAGCAGGCAGAGAAGAGCATTAGATCGCTAGCTGTTTGCCATTGTGGGCAGAGGCGGGTGTGCAAAGGAGCAGACCCTCCCCTGTCTGGGAAGGAGGAGACCACTATGGCGCTCACGCTCAAGCGAGCCGTGAACAGGCCGAAGAGAGGGGGGAGTTGGGAGAGCCGGGCGAGAGAACTATTGGCGCGGGAAGCAGGCCGGCCCTGGCGCTGGTATCATGGATTGCTCTTCTATCTGCTCGTGCAAGGGCTGACCTTCGCTCTGAGCGGCCTCGTCAATCGCTGGCAGGGGAGGAGGATCAGCAGCCCGGGGCAGCTTCTCGGAGATGTAGCCTATTTCAAAGCACTGAGACAATCGATCTTTGCGCCGCCGGCCTGGGTCTTTGGGCCAGCCTGGACGATCAACAACCTGGCAGCTATCTGGGGGCTGCTGCGAGTTCTCAACAAGCCGGCCAGCAGCGAGGGGCGGACAGCCTACCTGGTTCTGCAGGCCGCCTCATGGCTCGATTATATCATCTTCAGCGCCGCCTATTTCGGCCTGCGCTCACCATTGAACGCGCTCTTGCTGACGCTGTTCATGCTGGGTCTGACGGGAGCGAGCGTGCTTGTGGCCTTGCTTCGTCTGCGTGATACGCTGGTTGCGCTCTCGCTGGCCACCCTCTTCCTCTGGCTATTGGTAGCCTCCACGGCGGCGATCTTTCAGGCGCTGTGGAACCGCGACGCCTTCTACGGGGTGGGGCCGTTTGCCGAGCCGATGCCGCGCCTCCTGAAACAGACAAAGTAAAGCAATTGAAAAAGCCGGTCTGCGCAGCCGCTGAGTGGCGGTCGATCGAGACCGCCGCGGCTGGCAGCCGGCTTTTTCTTCACCAGCGTGTGTCTGACTGAGCCTCCTCCGGGGGCTTCTGTCCTGCGCTCAGGCTAGGAATGCTGAGCGATGTAGACGTCAGCCCACAGCTCAGGCGGGAAGAGACCCTGAGCGTTGAACTTCATGCCGATCACATACGGCTTGAGCAGGCGCACACCGATGCGCTGATCAAGCGAGAGCCAGGCAACGTCGTTGACCAGTTGCTGCTCTGCCTGGTTGTAGGCCTGGTAGCGGGCCGAGCCGTTGTCCATAGCGTCAGCCGCCTCCAGATTCTTCTGAACCTGCTGCTGCTGAGCGGCATCGGTGGAATTGTTCTGGCCGTAGTTGACCTGGTTGTTGGGAGAACCCTTATCGAACTGGAGCGTCAGCCAGTCCTGGGGATCGGGATAGTCGGCGATCCAGGCGATCGACCAGAAGCCGATGCCCTTGGGGTTCCCCGGAAGCGCGTTCAAGTCCTCCAGCAGCTTATTGAAGTCGGTGGCCACGGGCTTCACGGTGATCCCGAGCACGCTCTGCCACTGGCTGGTCAGCGTCGTGATCTCGTTGGTCACGTCCTGAGAGCCGGTGGGGTAGTAGAGCTGCAGCGGGGGCAGCTGGGATGGGCTGGAGAGGCCCATCTCCTTGAGGGCCTGCTGCAGGAGCTGATTGGCTTTGTCCTTGTCGCCCGCGGTTGAGGTGACGCCCGCCGGGCCAGTCAGGCTGGCGTTATAGCCCGGCATCCCCTGCGGCACGATATGATATGTCGGCTTGCGGGTGTTCTTCCAGATGGCCGACATGATCTGGTCGCGGTTGATGGCCAGCGAGAGCGCCTGGCGGAAGTGGACGTTATCATAGGGCTTGACCAGGTAGTTCATGCCCAGGTAGTCGATCGAGAGCTGTGGCGTCTCGCTGTACTCACCGGTCCTGGCGCGCGCCTGCTGGATGTTGGTGATGGGGATCGGCGTGATATCGACCTTGCCGGTCTGGTAGACCTGGTAAGCCGTCTTCACGTCCTGATAGAAGGGCATGATGATCTGCTGCAGCTGCGGCTTGGGCCCATAGTAGTTGGGGTTGGGCACAAAGACGATCTGCTTATTGTGCTGGTAGGACTGCACCTTGAAGGGGCCAGTACCGCCGCCCTCGTCAAGATGGTCGGTCCAGCTCTTGCCGTACTTCTCAACGATGCTCTTCTCCACCACATAGGAAGTGGGGTAAGCCAGCGCGTCCAGGAAGTAAGCGGCTTTCTTGCTGAGCGTGATGCTGATCGTCTGTGGATCGGGCGTTTTCAGGCTGTCGTTAATGATGGTCTTGATCTTGCCGGTGCCCAGCAGATCGGAGTCCTTGATCAAGTTCAAATAGCTGCCAGCGACTGGCGACTTCGTGGCCGGCTGCAAGGCGCGGTCAATGCTGTAGGCCACGTCTGCTGAGGTAACTGCTGTGCCATCGCTGAACTTGACGTTCGACTTCAGATGGAAAGTATAGGTGAGGCCGTCGGAAGAGATGTCCCACGATGAGGCAATCTCCGGCTGCACGTTGAGGTTCTCGTCCAGCGTCACCAATCCGGTGAAGACCAGGTTAATAGCGGTCGACGAGGGAAGATCGGTCACCAGTGCCGGATCGAAGGTCTCGATATCCTGGACACCGGCGTTGGTAAAGATAAACTTTTGCTGGCTGGCTGGCGCCTTGGTCGTGGTGGTGGTGCCGCTCTGTCCGCCGCCACCGCAGGCGACCACAAAGAGGGTAAGCACCCCCAGAAGCAGCAAGCGAAAAACGCCTGTGGTTACCTTCTGCTTCCTCATAGGTTTGATACTCCTTCCCGCACCATTCGGATATGTCATTCCCACAGTTCGCTGTCTGATGGCTGAAGGAGAAGCGTCCTCGGTGGATATTTGATCAGTGACACGTGCTGGTGACGAAACACCAGGGGTTGCAACGAGCAAGGCAGAGAACCCTGGCACCAGCAGCACCCCATTCCGGGTGCGGTTCTCTCCTCATTGACCCCTTGAGTACTACGTCACCAGGGGAAAAAATCTCACAATGTGTTATGGCTCTGGTTTGGTTTTCCCTGGGAAGAAAGTGCCAGGACAAGTGATCGCTAACCTGTTCTCTCCTTCACTTTCTGCGACTCCTGCGGCTTGATAGTGATACAATGATCACAACATGCTGTTTGGTAGGAGCCAAGAGTTGGCCCTGGTGAGCTTTATGGATCATTACACCGTGCCTGATTTTACTGCTGTTGCTCTCATTGTAATTGATATGCAAAGAGACTTTCTCGATGGCCTGCCGGCGGGAGTGGCAGGAACTGTAGCAGTTGTGCCGCGCATTGTGCGTCTGCTGCAGGCTTTTCGGGCGGCAGAGTGCCCAATTGTCCATATCGTGCGTATCTATCTGGCAGATGGCTCGAATGTCGATCTCTGCCACCGGGCGGCGGTGGAGCGTGGAGCCGGCTGGACCCTGGCCGGTTCCCCAGGTTGTGAGATCGTGCCAGAACTGCTGCCTGATCGCTTCTCGCGTCTGGAGGTGGAGCGCCTGCTGGCCGGCCAGGTTCAGTATCTCTGGCCGCGCGAGGTGGTCATCTACCAGCCGCGCTGGGGAGCCTTCTATCGCACTCCACTGGAGGACTATCTGCGTCGGGCCCATGTTTCGACGCTGGCGATCTGCGGCTGCAATTTCCCCTATGCTCTACGTGCAACTCTCTACGAGGCGAGCGAGCGCGATTTCCGCCTGGTCTTAGTAGAAGATGCGGTCTCCGGTTTGTATGAGCAGGGCAAGCAGGAGCTGCAGACCATCGGGGTCTCAATCATGAGGAGTGCTGAGGTCGTGGCTGAGCTGCAGCGCCTCAAGGCTGACGCGAGGGAGGTGGCCGGAGACAAGCCTGGAGGGGAATGACAAGGGATGGGGAAAGGCCAGTGGTTCTGGCGGCGCTACCTGGCTGTCTGCCTGTCTATCGGGAGTGTTAGTCAGAGGGCTTCCTGCCAGGACGAGCGGCGCAGGTCGGCCTCGGCTATGCTCTGGGGATGGGGAGCGTGAGCTGTCGGGACCTGGTCATTGCCAGGAGTGGCCAGCAGCTGCAGAGCACGTGCCTGGCTGAGGATGCCGTAGCGTAGCTTGAGGGCCAGAATGCGCTCGACGGCGGCGTTGATCTGGCTTTCCTGCAGCTCTCCTTTGAGGACAGTCTCTTTCAGCGCAGCCAGCATGTTGCGCGTCTCGCTTAGACCGCGCGGACCGAGCAGGAGGTCCTCTCCGGCCTTGATGGCCAGGACGGCTGCCTGGGCCAGGGGGTAGGTGTTGCTGATGCCGCCCATCCAGAGGGTGTCGCTGATGGTCACGCCCTCGAAATGGAGACGATTGCGCAGGAGGTCGGTGACCACGGCTGGGGAGAGCGAGGTAGGCAGACGCGGGTCGAGCTGGGGGTTGAGGATATGGGTGGTCATGACCATCGGGACAATCCCTTCGTTGACGAGGGTGCGATAGGGGACAAGGTCGATGCTGGCTAGCTGAGCCAGGCTGCGGTTATCGTTGGGCAGCGCGCGGTGAGGGTCGACGCTGGCCGCACCAAGGCCCGGGAAGTGCTTGAGGCAGCCGATGACCCCGCCGTCGGTCAGACCTTGAAGGTAGGCGCGCCCCATGTTGGTGACCAGCGTCGGGTCGGAGCCGAAGGTCCGCTGGGGAAGACCGGGGTTGTTCGCATTGGTGAGAACGTCGACGATGGGCATGAAGTTGACATTGAGACCAAGAGCCTTGAGGGTCTGGGCAGCGGCCAGCCCTTGGCTGTAGGCATATTGGGTGCTGCCACTGGCACCGATAGCGGCCTCAGAAGGGCGCTCGCCAGTAATCCGGCGCAGTTCGTTGACGTAGCCACCCTCAAAGTCGGTGCTGATGAAGAGAGGGATATGGGCGTGAGCTTGCAGGGTGGTGTTGAGAGCTGTGAGCTGGTCCCTGCTTTCGACGTTGCCGTTGTTGTTCTCGATGAGAACGCCTGAGACCTGGCTGGTCTCGATCATCTGCTGCAGGTCGGGGTTGTAGCTGGCCCCGGAGAACTCAACAATGACCATCTGGCCAAGCTTTTGCTCAAGGGTCAGATTGCGTACGATGCCACGAGCAAGCTCATCGAGCGTCGGAGTGGCCGCGGATGGGACCACGGTGGGCACGGTCGGACTGGCTCGGACTGTTGCCGACCCTCTCGTGGAGGGGAGGAGCTGCCCGCTACCAGGCGAGCTGGTGACGGTGCTGCAGGCGTTGCTGCTGAGCAAGAAGAAAAGCAGTATAAGCAGGAAATAGCGTTTGCTGATGTGCATCTGACCTGGCCTTTGGGAGCGAGGCGAGCCGACGACCCGCCCTGAATTCTCTTCTGGCTCTGGGAACGAGCGAGGGCCAGACGAGCATAGAGACCGGTACTTTTTTCCCGTTTGTCGGAGCAGCCTCGCGAGGGGAGGCTCCTCGCCTCGGTCGAAGCGGGAGGCCAGATCGCGCTTGTGGTCTGGACCAGGGACAGGGCCGGGCCGGCCCAGCCCGCGAGATGAGAAGAGCGTTCCCAGGGGCGGCAGCCTCTGCAGACTGCCGTACTGAGAACGCGCTCCTCTCCGCCGGCTCCTGTTCAATTGTCCCGGCGTAGCCGTAGTGGCTATGGCCTGGCTTCCTGCAGTCCCAGCTCTTTGACGGCCTGCTCGCGGAGCAAGAACTTCTGAACCTTGCCGCTGGCCGTCATAGGGAAATTGTTGGTGAACAGAAAATAGCGTGGTATCTTCTGGTGACTGATCTGGCCCTGGCAGAAAGCGCGCAGCTCCTCGGCGCTGAGCTGGGCGCCCTCGCGCGGGCGAATCACGGCGGCGATCTCCTCGCCGAAAAAGGGGTCCGGCACGCCGATCACCTGGGCTTCGGCCACGCCTGGATACTGCAGCAGGAAATCCTCAATTTCCGCCGGATAGATGTTCTCCCCGCCGCGAATGATCATCTCCTTCAAGCGGCCCACGATGCGCACATAGCCCTGTTCATCCATCGTCGCCAGATCGCCGGTATGGAGCCAGCCGTCACTATCGATGGCCTCTGCAGTCTTCTCCGGCATCTTGTAGTAGCCCTTCATCACCAGGTAGCCGCGACAGCAGAGTTCTCCGGCTGTCCCGCAGGGAACCACTGCGCCGCTCGCCGGGTCCACGATTTTGACATCCGTGTAGGGCAACGGTACCCCGACCGTACTGGCCTTCAGCTCAAAGCTATCGTCCGGCAGGGTCTGCGTGATCACCGGAGAGGATTCCGTCAGTCCATAGACGATGGTGATGTCGGCCCCGATCTGCTCCTTGACCTGCTGCATGAGCGTGAGCGGTACCGGCGCCCCTCCGGAGGTCACAGCCCGCAGTGTCGAAAGATCATAGCGGTCAAAATCGGGGTGCTGGAGGAGGGCCAGCAGCATGGTCGGCACGGCTCCGAGCAGCGTGCAGCGCTCGCGGCTGACAATCTGCAGGGTCTTGAGGGGATCGAAGGCCAGCATTGGTACCAGCGTCGTGCCCATGTAGAGGCAGCCCAGCACCGCCAGGACGCAGCCAGCGGTGTGGAAAAAAGGCATCGGGTTGCACACGCGGTCGGCGGGAGTACCATTGGAGCGGCGTACGAAGAGCATGGCGTTGTTGAGGACATTGCGATGCGTCAGCATGGCCCCTTTAGGGAAGCCGGTCGTGCCAGAGGTATACTGGATCTGGACGACATCGTCGGGGGAGAGGCTGCGCTGGCGCTCACGTAGAGCCTCTAGAGGAATCGCTGTTCCTGCGGCCACCAGCTCGCGAAAGAGGGCGGGCCGCCAGTCGCGCTGCTGAGCCAGAGCTTCGGGCAGAGGACCGATCAGACAAACGTAGCGTAGACAGGGCAAAGTCTCGCTGCGCACAACACCAGGGGGACCGGCGGGAGTCGCCAGCCGACGCACCGTCTCCAGACAGTCGTGGTCACGGATGCGCGCCATGAAGAAGAGGGCGGCGACATCGCCCTGCCGAAGCACGTACTCCAGCTCACGCGCGCGCAGGACGGGATTGACGGTCACAAGCACCAGCCCGGCCTTGGCCGCCGCCATCTCTAGCAGCAGCCACTCGGGGAGATTCGCAGCCCAGACGGCGATGTGCTCGCCTTTGTGCAGGCCCAGAGCCAGAAGACCGCGCGCCACCGCCTCGGCGTGCTCGCGCAGGTCACGATAGGTCCAGCGCAGATCGAGTGCTCCACCATACTCGGGATAGCCGCTATAGACGACGGCCTCGCTTGAGGGCAACTCTTCAGCACGATGATCCAGCAGGTCGCCAATGGTCATATTCAGAAGGGGAATTTCGGCAGGCTCGCCCTGCCAGTGGGAGAGACCAGCGGTGGTCAGGCCCATAGCGTCTGCTCCTGGGGGACACTAGCAGGAACAGGATGAGGTGGCGAGAGACGTGAGGGGGACTGCTCTGCTCGTCTGATAGCCTGTCCACCTTCACGCCTGCCCGCTCTCCTGTTCCCGCAGCCGATGCAAGCAAGCCTTCCTGCCTATCAGTACCTGTGAAGTGGAGCCAGATGGCCCGCTATGCTGAACAAGGAACGTCAGCGTTCTTACTGGTAGGTAGGGTACCTGCTGGAGCAGAGGCTGTCAAGACCTGTAGATGAATCACTCGGACACCTGGGATGAAGACATGAGTGGGTTGATGGCCTCGGGCGGACGCGGTACCACGGCGAGGGTACAGCGCGAGATACAAACCAGCTTCTCCTGTTCGTCCTGAATGCGGATCTCCCAGACCTGGGTGCTGCGTCCGCGGTGGATGGGGGTGGCGATGGCGGTGAGACGGCCCTCGCGCTTGGGACGCAGGTGGTTGGCGTTGATTTCCAGTCCCAGGGCCATCTGCTCCTCCATGTTGATATTGAGGGCTGTGCCGATGGAGGCCGCCGTTTCGGCCAGCAGCACCGAGATGCCGCCGTGCAAATAGCCGGCCTGCTGCTTATGGCGCGGCCCAATCGGCATGCTCAAGACCACGCGCTCCTTGTCGGCACTGACCAGCGAGATATCCAGGGCTTCCCACAGGGTGCCAGCCCGCGTGCCATTGAGGCGCTCAACGATTTCCTGGCTCGACAGTTCCATCTATGGCTTTCCTCTGTACGTTCGTTGTTTTTGCAGCTCTGGTGCGGGTACAATTACAATACCCTGTACAGCAGGCGCATGCGGACGCCTGGTCTGAACCGTCGCCCCCTCCCAAGGCGGGCGATGGGCCGCCAGGCCGCAGCTCGGTTGCCGTCGTTTCGTCCATCATTATATACTATTTCTGGCTACTTGCCGTACTGCCGAAAAAGAGGTGTCTGATGTTCGACCAGAGCAAGATCGGGCAGAGTTTTCCCCCATTCACCTATCAGGTGGAGCGCTCTAAGATTCACGAGCTGAATCTGGCGATCGGCGATGAAAACCCGCTCTATCATAGCAAAGAAGCGGCGCAAGCGGCGGGCTACCCCGATGTTCCGGCCTCGCCGACGACGCCGACGACCTTCCAGTTCTGGGGCAACACTGACTTTGTCAAGCACCTGGTGGCGATCGGCGTCAATGTAATGCGTATCATCCACGGTGAAGAGGAATACGAGTATCTGGCGCCGGTCTATGCTGGGGATGTCTTGACCGGTGTGACCACTCTTGTGGATGGCAAGTCACGTCAGAGCAAGGATGGCTCGTCGATGGATATTCTGACGCTGGAGACTCGCTATACCAATCAGAGCGGGCAGGAAGTCCTGAAGGCGCGTCAGGTGCTGATCGTTCGCTAGCGCGACGAGAGTCGAGAGAGCGACCAAAGGAGTTCATTGATGACAACGGAAGCCAAACTTCCTACGAAGCGCTATTTCGAAGACGTCCAGGTCGGCGATGAGATTCCCCGGCTGGTGAAGGCGCCTGTGACCCATCTGCAGCTTGTGCGCTATGCTGGCGCCTCGGGAGATTTCAATCCCCTTCATACCGATCCCAAGATCGGGGAGATGCTTGGCATTGGCGGCATTATTGCGCATGGCATGCTGATCATGGGTTTTCTCGGGCAGCTGCTCAGCGACTATGTGGGGCCGACGGCTCTGCGCAAGTTCGGCGTGCGCTTCAAGAGTATGACCCGTCTTGACGACGTGATTACCTGCAGCGGAACGATCACCGAGAAATACGAGGCAGACGGCGAGGCGCGCATTGCTGGCAAGGTCCAGGCGGTGGATCAGAACGGCGATGTCAAGGCAAGCGGGACCTTCGTAGCGGCCCTGCCCAAGCGCGGCGGCGAGTAGGCAGGCGGAGTGGACTCGCCCCGCTCTTTATCTGCAGCGTTCGATCTGTTCCTCTCCGCAGAGGAGCGCAGCGGAGAGCAGAAATGAGCAATGAAGGCGAGCAGCGGCGCTCGCTTGGTGGCAGGCGGGCCGCTGCCCAGTCGTCTATCTATCCTGATCTGAGTGAAGAAAGGAAGAGTCAAGGCAATGGGTTTGCTTGACGGTAAAATCGCCATTATCACCGGCTCTGGACGCGGCATCGGAGCGGCTGCTGCGAAGCTGTTCGCGGCGGAGGGGGCCGCTGTTGTGGTGAGCGATCTTGATCAGGGTCCCGCTGACGAGACGGTAGCAGCTATTCGCAATGCCGGTGGCAAGGCTATCGCTGTAGCTGGCGACGTGACTGATCCAGCCTTCCCGGCTCAGCTGATCAAAACCACCCTCGACACCTTTGGCGGCCTCGACATTATCGTCAATAATGCCGGCTACACCTGGGATGGCGTCATTCACAAGATGACCGATAAGCAGTGGTACGCCATGCTTGAGGTGCACAATACGGCTCCCTTCCGCATCCTGCGGGAGGCTGCCCATTTTATTCGGGAAGCGGCCAAGCGTGAGCAGGAGGCCAATGGGCGCGCCAATCCGCGTAAGGTGGTCAATGTCTGCTCGGTCTCGGGGCTGCATGGCAACGCAGGCCAGGTGAATTATGCGACGGCGAAGGCGGGCATCGTCGGCCTGACGAAGACGCTGGCGAAGGAGTGGGGGCGCTACAATGTACAGGTGAATTGCGCCTGCTTCGGTTTCATTGAGACGCGGCTGACGGCGCCCAAGGAGGGCGGTGAGAAGATTGCGCGCGAGGGTGAGGAGGTTGAGCTGGGTATTCCCGGTCAGATGCGTCAGATGGCTACGATGCTGATTCCGCTGGGGCGCCCGGGAACGCCCGAGGAGGCTGCGGGAGCCTTGCTCTTCCTGGCCTCTCCGCTCTCAAACTATGTCTCTGGTCACGTCCTGGAGGTCACTGGCGGCAGCTCGCTATAGGCGACGACTCTCCCGCAGTGAGCGAGCGCCCCGATCGGCTTGCCTGTCTGGCGGCGTCGTGAGGCATGAAGCGGCGGCCTGGCTCAGTCGCCGGCCACACACACAGCCCACATAGCCCACACAGCTACGCAGGCTGACCTGGACCCGCCGATCCGCTGGCGTCCCTGGCCATCGGCGGGTTTTCTTTTGAGGTTGAGGTTGCTGCCCCCATGCGTGATCTGGTCTGGGTAACCAGCCTATGGGCTGGGGAGACTGCCAGTATCGGGCGAGCCGGGAATGAGGCCAGGCTACCTGCTAGACTTTCGATGCCAGATCTGGCATACTATAGCTTGAGCGCTTACAGGCAGAAGAACTGCAAGGGAAGACTCACTCTGGTCGCCAGATGCGATGCGAGCGCGCTTGGCGAGGAAACCAGGCCAGGTGGACCTTGCCTTCAGTTCAGAAAGAATGTGCCAGCCTGCACAAGGGCGAAGAGATCAGAGAGAAAGGCGTTGAAAGGGAGAGTACGCGCACACCGGGAGGTAGGGTCAGCGCTCCACCGGGGCAAACAAGCGGTGGAGATGAGGCAGAGAGAAAGGGCCAGTGGCTGCGAGCCTTTTCGCCGATCCGCTGCGCGGAAGTTCACCCTGGAGCTGGCTGCTGAAGGGGGCTGACGCTCTTACAACAGAAGAGCGCGGCTGAAGTCCGGCCCCGGTAGGCAGTCCCGGCTCGTCCCCGTTAACGGACGAACCGAGTGGGATTGCTGGACGCTCCGCTCCTGCCTGGCGGGCAAAGGCCACACTCGCGCCTGCCGCCGGACGTCGGTGGGTGGACAGACGAACGGACGGGCAAGCGAGCGAGCGAGCGAGCGAGATGAGGCAATCCAAAACGGGTGGTACCGCGGAGTCATGCAGCACGACGGGCTTGTTCCTCTCAGCTGTGGCTGCCATGCCGCTCTGTGAGAACAGAGCGCCAGCAGAAAAACACTGCAGCACAGCGGGAGATGAGGACATGATCCTGTTGTGGTAGACCAGCACGACTGGCAAGACCGGCAAGCTTCGTCCCAGTTGACGAGTGTGCCGGTTTTTTTGATTCGGCCAGCTGGCTGGACCCTGGCCAGCAACGACTCAGGACAGCCTGTCTACTTGCTTGCTTGTCTGATTAATTGTTCGTTCGCTTGCCCGCTGGCCTGCACTGGCGTCGCTCTCCGGCCTTGCCAGCAAGCAAACAAGCAAGTCTGTCTGCCTGCCTGTCTGGGATGCTGGGGACGGCCCGTCTCCTGGCCTCTCGCAAGAGAGGGCGCTGGGGTTCCTCTTGCGGACCTTGTGCAGGCTGCACTGTGCTGCTGAGAGAAGGATGGATGGCTATGATTGAACAGCTTGATGCATTGTTGGCTCAGCTCGATGCTTTACAGGAGCGAGCGCTCCGCGAGCTTGAGGCGATTAACAGCTCGGCAGAGCTGGAAGACTGGGATGTTCGCTATCTGGGACGTCATCGCGGCGAGCTGAAAAATTTCTCGACCCTCATTCCGAAGCTGGGCAAGGCGGAGCGCCCGATCATTGGCCAGAAGATTAATGCGGTCAAGGAGAAGCTCGAAAGCGCGCTGGAGGCCCGCCGTCAGGAGCTGCGCGACCGGGAGCTGCGTGAGGCCCTGGAGCGCGAGCGCCTCGATGTAACCCTGCCAGGCCGGGCGGTGCCGGCGGGCCACATGCATCCCATTTCGCGCACGATTCTGGAGGTGGCACGCATCTTCACTCGCATGGGCTTCCAGGTCGTGCAGGGACCCGAGATCGAAACGGACTATTATAACTTCCAGGCTCTCAATATCCCGGCGGACCATCCGGCCCGCGATATGCAAGATACCTTTTGGATTGTGCCCGGCGAGATCCTGCTGCGTACTCAGACCTCGCCGATGCAGATCCGTGTCATGCAGGCGACACGCCCGCCTGTGCGGGTCATCGTGCCCGGCAAGGTCTTCCGCCACGAAGCCATTGACGCCTCCCACGAAGCGATGTTTCACCAGATCGAGGGCCTGCTCGTCGATGAGCAGTGTACGATGGCCAACCTCAAAGGGAGCCTGGCCCGCTTCGCTCGTGAAATGTTCGGTGAAGATCGCCGCGTCCGCTTCCGCGGCAGCTACTTCCCATTCACGGAACCCAGCGCGGAGGTTGATATCGACTGCATTCTGTGCAAGGGCAGCGGGTGCCGCCTCTGTAAATACACTGGCTGGCTAGAGATCCTCGGCTCCGGTATGGTGCATCCGCGCGTCTTGCGCGAAGTTGGCTATGATCCACGCAAATATCGCGGCTATGCCTTCGGTATGGGTGTTGAGCGCATCGCCATGCTCAAGTACGCCATCGGCGAAATCCGCCTCTTCTCGGGGAATGACTTGCGCTTCCTGCGTCAGTTCTAGCGAAAAGAACTGGCGCGAAAGATCACATAATCACACAAAAAAGTGGAATATAGCGATTAGAGTAGCAGCCAATTCTATAGGCAAGAGGAGCGAGAGGTCAGTAGGCAGGCAGACAGGTAGGCATACAGACAGGCAGGAAGGAAGGAAATCAGTGAGGAGTTACCAGCGATGAGAGTGCCACTGAGCTGGTTAAAAGAGTACGTTGAGATTACCCAGTCGCCGGAAGAGCTGGCCCACACCTTGACAATGGCGGGGCTTGAGGTAGAGACGCTGGACTACATTGGGGCTGACTGGGGGGACCGCGTTATCACTGCACAAATTACGCATCTGGAGAAGGTGCCTGGCTCTGATCACCTGAGCTACACGCGCATCGACACCGGGAGCGGAGAGATCGGTGTCATCTGCGGCGCTCCCAACATCAAAGAAGGGGACAAGGTGCCGCTGGCCCTGCCGGGGGCGCGCCTCGGCGACCTTACCATTGGGGTAGCGCGCAAGATGGGCTATGTCTCAGAGGGCATGCTGTGCTCGCCGCGCGAGCTGGGTCTGGGCAGCGACCACTCGGGGATCTTCATTCTCGACCCGGAGACGCCCCTGGGGGTCAGGCTTGCTGACCTGCTCTCCGATGTAGTGCTGGAATTTGCCATCAAAGCCCATCGGGGCGACCTCTCTTCGATCATCGGCATTGCGCGTGAAGTAGCGGCCCTGACCCGCAAGCCTCTGCACCTGCCGGAGCCGCGCTTCAGCGAGCAGGGGCAGCCTGCGGCGGAGCTGGTCGAAGTGACGGTCGAGGATACGGAGCTGTGCCCACGCTATAGTGCGCGGGTCATCAGTGGCGTCAACATTGGTCCCTCACCCGGCTGGATGGCGCGGCGGCTGCTGATGGCGGGCATGCGTCCGATCAATCTCATTGTTGACATCACCAACTATGTCATGCTGGAGGTAGGCCAGCCGCTGCATGCCTTCGACTACGACCTGGTGCGCGAGCGGCATATTATTGTCCGCCGGGCCCGTGATGGCGAAGAGATCACCACGCTCGACGGCGTCCAGCGGCGCCTGAGAGGCGATATGCTGCTCATCACCGATCCCCAGGGGCCGACGGCCATTGCTGGCGTCATGGGTTCGGCCATCAGCGAAGTGAACGAAGGGACCACCCGCATTCTTCTGGAATCGGCGAACTTCAAGCCGGCCAGCATCCGACGGACGGCAGTGGCGCTGGGCCTGCGCACGGAGTCCTCCAGCCGCTTTGAGAAGGGTCTTGATCCAGAGCTGACCATCTTCGGGGCCAACCGCGCGGTTCAGCTCATGGTCGAGCTGGCGGGGGGCCAGGTGCATCCGGGCATCGTTGATGTCTATCCCCGGCCTGTGGAGCCGCGCACTATTCTCTTCTCGCCTTCCGAGGTCGACTGGCTGACGGGCCTCAAGGTCACCTCGCGCCAGGTCCATGACGCCCTCAGCGCTCTCGAGTTCAAAGTCGAAGAGGTCTCTGCCGCTGCTGACGCTGCTGGTGGTGAGCAGCTCCTGCGCGTCACCGTGCCGACCTTCCGCGGTGACATCGGGGAAGGGGCCGATCTGGTCGAGGAGGTCCTGCGCATGATCGGCTACGATCAGTTGCCGGCCATCGTGCCCGAGGGGCCGCTGCCGGAGCCACAAGGCGACCACTGGTTTGAGCGCGAATACGAGGTCCGTGAGATCCTCATCGGCCTTGGACTCCATGAGATCCTGACCTATGCGATGACCAGCCGCCAGCGCATGCTCAACCTGCTCGCCGAGGTCAACGCCCGCACAGCCCAGGTCTTGCTGCAGAAGCCGGCGGATGACGGTCGGACTGGCTGGATTATTGCCGGCCCGGAAGCGAGTGCCAGCTCTGGCAACGGTGCCCCGGCAGACAGCAAAGAGCCTTTCGAGGCCCGTGCGCTGCCAGCGGTGACCATTACCAACCCGCTCAGCAATGAGCTGGAATGCATGCGTCTGACACTGCTGAGCGGGCTGATGGAGACTCTGCAGGAGAACAGCAAGCGCAATCGGGCGGGCTTGCGCCTCTTCGAGATTGGGCGGCGTTATCTGCCCCGGGGAGCGGGCGAGTTGCCCGAAGAGCGGCACTGTGTGGGCATTGCTCTCTCTGGGCCAGCGGCCATTTCCTGGGTACCGGAGCTGGCGCGCCCGGCAGACTTCTACGATCTGAAGGGCCTGGTTGAAACGCTGCTGGAGCGTCTGCACATCAAGCGCTATCGTTTCTCTGCTGCCCAGCATCCGACCTTTCACCCCGGACGCTGCGCCCTGCTGGAGGTGGAGCGACCAGGCACGGATGGCGGCGAGCGTTTCACCCCGGTTGGTTTCCTGGGCGAGGTGCATCCGCTGGTGCAGCAGCGCTACGATCTCCCTCACCGCACCTATCTGGGCGAGCTGGACCTGGAGACCCTCTATGCCGCGGTCCCTGAACGCCTCAACTATGCCTCCATTTCGCGTCACCAGGAGCTGACACGCGACCTGGCGGTGGTAGTTGATCAGCAGGTACCGGCCCGCGCAGTGCAGGAAGCCATCGAACGCCACGGCGGCGAGCTGCTGCGTACGGTGGCGCTCATTGATGTCTATACGGGGGCGCCGATCCCTCCGGGCAAGAAGAGTCTCACCTATACCTTGCTCTATCAGGCTCAGGATCGTACCCTCACCGATGCCGAGGCCAATGCCCTCCAAGAGCGCATTGTGGCCGCCCTGCACGAAGAGTTTGGGGCTGCCCTGCGGAGCTAGCGAGGATGAGGAAGGCACGGCAGCCAGCCGCTACAGGGTAGAAGGTTGCCCTGCCGACCGGGGTTAAAAAAAGCGCACGCTTTCTGCTTCACCAGCGAGGAGGCGGGTGAGCAGCCATCGCTCTGAAGGATGATGCGCTGGCTCTTGCCCGCCTTGTGCTTTCTGGTACCGATCGCTTCCCTCTGGCAATCCTTCTATAAAGGTGATATAGTAGAGAAACGTGGCTGATCATTTTTCCGGCTGCACCTGACTCACTGAAAGGGGCTTGCCGGCATCATCAGGTAAAGAACTGCTGCCTCCGCTCGCTCTGAAACGCTGACCGCCGCTTGGATCGTCGTGCCTGGTCAGCGCAGTGATGAGCGAGCGGACCAGATGCCAGCGGAATGGGTGAGGTCGAGCGGGGCGATAGTCTGGAACGTGGGGCAAGCGAGTGGAGGAAAGGGTAGCGACCGAGCTGGGGGCTGAGGCTCACCAGGCGTTTTCCTGGATGAGGAGAGGGGGGAGGAGGGGGGAGCGAGGCGAGGGCTGAGGCTCAGCGGCTGACGTGGCGGAGAGCTGATCGTACGCTAAGGGGTGTGGGAAGGAAGGCAGTGACTCTGGCGGGCGGCGCATCCGTGCGTTGAGTACCGGCAAGGCTGGGGAAAACAGAGTACGTCTATGAGTCAGTGTTTGCGTTGCGGCAAGCCATGCGCAGCAGATACGAGCTTGTGTGAAGAATGCCGGGCGCGCCTGCTACAGGCGGGGCAGCCCTCGGACCGGGGCGAAGGGCGTGAGCGGAGCGCTACGTCGGTGACTTCTGCCGCCAGGCGGGATGCGGCTGCCAATGGAGAAGAGGCGGATACAGAGCCTCCGCATCGGGAACGCCGAACTGATCCCGAGGCGCAAGTACCCACTCAGCAAGGGCCTGTGACCCCACCGCCGGAGGTTCCGCCCGATTTCTTGCTCTCCCAGCTAAGGCAGCCAGCCAGCAATGGGGAGGTTGGGAGCGATCCGGCTCTGGAGATGAGCGAGGCGGCAGAGTTTATCAGCGAGAGTGACCCTGGTGCGCTGAGACTGCCTCGTCCTTCGCGTCTGACCCCACTGGTTGAGCCTGATCTCTCTTCCCTGGATATCCAGCGTCAGAATACCCCGCTGGTAGCGCCTCCGTCGGGCCACGGTCAGATCTCGTCTGCTGCTGGAGGGGGTTCGGCGGCCCGCAATGAGCCTGATGCCTTGGATGATCTGCAGCAGCGTCTGCCCGATCTCTGGCCCTGGATTCAGGATGCCGATGAGGATGAGGGAGATGCTATCTGGCTGCAGCGCACTGATCCTCTCCTCTCTCGCCGCCTTCCCACCAGCGCCGAGGCTGCTGCCCTCGAGGCCGAAGATATCAGACGAGCGCAAGCGTCGGCCTTTGCGACCAGCCCTTTGCCTGTCCGGCCTGGGAGCCGGCCACAAGGTCAACTGCTCTCCTGGCTGGCGCTCTATCCCAGGCGTCTGCGGCTGCTCTTTCTCGCCTTGTTGATGGTGGCCCTGGTAGCGTTACTGGGCGACAGCCTCCTGGTGCTTCTGGTGCTCACACATCATCAGCCGTCAGCCACCACGGCTGCTGGCCCTCCGCGCCTGACACTGACGCCGAACGTAGTCGAGGTTGGTCAGCGTGTCAAGCTAGCCCTGGAGAGCTTCTCTCCTTCGACCCAGGTGCTGCTCAGCCATGATCTACAGGAGCCGGTGCCAGTAGGTCGCAATGGCTCCTCGCTCGTGCAGGTCAGCGCTGCCGGCAACCTGGTGCTCACCGTCCAGATTGACCCCAGCTGGGGCCCGGGCCTGCATTTGGTCGAAGCTGAAGACGTGACGACGCGCTATACAGCCAGCGCCACGCTCCAGGTGGCGGGCCAGGGTCTGACACGCCCCCCTCAGCTGGTCATCGATAGCGCCGGCCCCCTGCTCATGGGTGAGGATTACCAGGGGGCCAATACTATCATGCCCTTGACGCTGCGGAATGCGGGCGGCGGCATCATCAATTGGCAGGGCAGTAGCAATCAGCCCTGGTTGCTTCTCACGCCCTCGCAGGGCCTCTTTAGCGGTAGCCAGACGATCTGGGTGGCCGTCCAGCGAGCCCATCTGAAACCGGGCGAGTATCGTGGCCTTTTGACCTTTACCTCCGATGTAGGGGGCCAGCAAAGCGTCCAGGTCAAGATGGTTGTGCGCGCGCTGCCGGCGAATCCCGGGCCTGTTTTGCAGGTAACGCCGGCGGCCCTCTCCTTTATCGCCACCGATGGAGGGGCAACGCCAGCGCCCCAGACCCTGACGATCAGTAACCCTGGCAACAAGCCCCTGGCCTGGCAGCTTAGTAGCAGTACCTCGCTGACGGCACCGGACCAGACGCCCTATGCTCATGCTCTGGGACCCCTGGCCGACTGGCTCTCGATCAACCAGCGCAGCGGCACGGTCGTCCCCGGAGCGACCCAGAGCGTGACGGTGGCTGTCCAGAGTCGCAGCCTGTTGCCGGGCGTCTATACCGCGCTGCTGAACTTTGCATCGTCGCAGAGCATCCTCGACACCCCGCAGAGCGTGGTTGTCTCACTGACTGTGCTCCCGCGTTGTGGGATCATGGTCAACGCCTCCAGCCTGAGCTTTATGACAGTGGCTGGACGCAGTAATCCGCCAAACCAGGCCATCACCCTCAGCGAGCGCGCCGGCTGTCTGGACGATCTGAGCTGGCAGGCCAGTAGCGATGCCTCATGGGTCAGCGTGACGCCGAGCAGCGGCGAGCTACATGGATCGGGCAGCAGCGTCATCGCCATTGGGGTCAACGCTCTAGGTCTGCGCCCCGGTCGCTACACCAGCCTGATCACCTTTACTGCCGGGCACGGATCGCAGACCCTGCCCGTGCTCCTGGTCGTGCAGCCGGCGCCTTCGCCTCAGCAGCCGGTGATGGGCATCACGCCGCTCAGCCTCAACTTCAGCGCCATCCAGGGGCAGAGCACGCCACCGCAGACGGTCGTGATCACCAATACCGGAGGCAGTACCCTCTACTGGCAGGTGCAGGCCACAGCTCTCACTGGTGACTGGCTCACGATGAGCCCGACAAGCGGCAGCCTTGCCCCCGGCGGCAGTAGCCAGATCCTGGTGGAGGTCAAAACCAGCGGCCTGACGGCAGGCACCTACAGCGGCCAGATTCTCCTCTTGGGGCGGGGGAGCGATGGCGCAGGGGCTGCTGGTACGCCGCAGACGCTGCAGATTACCCTCCAGGTCCTGCCACCTTGTACCCTGGGCCAGCCGTCGATGCACTCCGTGGCTTTCAGCACCATCGCTGGTGGAGGCAATCCGGGCCCCCAGACGGTGACTCTGGAGGTCTCGGGAACCTGCAGTTGGCCCCTGAGCTGGAACACCAGTCTGACTACGTCCGCTTCCTGGCTCAGCCTGAGCGACTCCAGCACCAGCCTGGTCAACGGCCAGACGGCCAGTATCAGTCTGGCTGTCAGCAGCGTGGGTCTGGCTGTCGGCAGCTATAGCACCCAGGTCATCGTCAAGGTGCTTGACAGCACTGGGACCCCTATTGCGGGCAGCCCGCAGCGCTTCAATGTCACGCTGACCGTGCTGCCCCCCTGCGTCTTCCAGGTGGGCACCTCCAGTCTCTTCTTCAGTGCCGTGCAGGGTCAGGGACCGCCACCCGCTCAAGCCATTACCTTCAGCAGTAGCGGCACCTGTCGCTATCCCATCGCAGTCTCCGCCTCGCCAGGCTCGGGTAACACCTGGCTGACCGTCAACAGCGGCAGCGATAACGGCAGCGGTGGCAGCCTGCAGGTCGCGATCAATCCGGCAGGTCTGACTCCTGGGGTCTACAATGGCCAGATTACTATCACAGCCAGCAGCAGCGGCGGTATTCAGAATAACGTGCAGGTCGTGCCCGTGCGACTTACCGTTACCGGCTACACCATCACTGGCAACGTCCAGGCTTGCGCCGATAGCAGCTGTAGCAGCGCCGTGCCGCTGGCGGGGGCCAGTGTCACGCTCTATGCTGGCACAACACAGCTCGCCAGCACGACCTGCGATAGCATGGGCAACTACCGCTTTGACAACGTGCCGCTGGGCAGCTATACCCTGGCGGCCAGCGGCAGCGATAGCCAGGGTAAACAGTACAGCGGCTCAGCGGCAGTGAACGTTTCTGACAATCAGACCGTTATTATCAACGCCTTACCAAGCAGCTGAGCACGCAGATGCCATCTGGCCTGGTCTGGCCTCAGCTGCTGCCGGGCTAGCGGCGTGGCAGATCGGCGCTGTCCAGCCAGATCGTAACGGGGCCATCGTTAACCAGCTCGACCAGCATGTGGGCGCCAAAGATCCCGCTGCCAACGCGCAGGCCATAGCTGCGAACCAGGTCCTCAAAGGAGCGGATCAGCGGCTCGGCCTGGGCCGGTGGGGCCGCCTCTGTAAAGCTCGGGCGCCGTCCTTTGCGGGCGTCCGCGTAGAGTGTAAACTGGGAGACAACCAGCATCTCCCCGCCGTGGTCCAGCAACGAGCGGTTCATCTTGCCGGCCTCATCCTCGAAGATTCGCAAGTGAACAATTTTCTCGGCCAGGATCTTAGCTTCGGCCTCGCCATCGCCCTGGGCCACTCCCAGCAAGACCAGCAGGCCAGGCCCAATTTCCGCTACCACTTCATTTGCTACCCGGACCCGGGCGTAGCTGACACGTTGCAGCAATGCTCTCATAAGCCTCCTGAATTTCCTGCTCGTCTATCTTTCTCATCTTCTTCGCCTTTTCTCAAGGGATGTCTCGGACTTAAGGCAACTGGGAGGGGGCAGGATAGACCGCCACGCTGGTGATGGCTGCCGTGGCTGCGGGTGACGAGGTGCCGTTGCTCACAAAGAGCGCGATCATCCCGTTGGAATAGGAGCTATCGGTCACGCTTGCGATCAAGTGGCCGTTCACCCCCAGGACAATCTGATTGCCCTTGATGATGACCGTCACCTCGTTCTGTTGCCCCAATGGCTTAATGGCCCTATGCGAAGCGATCCCCGACAGAATGCGCACCTGGGTATTGCCGTCAAGGCCCGTTACCTCCTTGGAAATTGCATACGTGGCGTCGCCGAAGATATCGACGCGGTAATCGTTAGCCAGCTGATCGTCGCCTCGCATGTAAATGCCCATACTGTCGTTGCCATCGCCGCTTTCCAGGGTCATATCTACCGTAATCTGGAAATCGCTGAACGTTTGTCGTATGGGTAGGGGAGCCACCAGAATACGGTGATTGCGATCGGTCATTGTCAGCGCATGGTTAGCGATCGTCTTGCTGAAGCCGGGGCCGCCGGTGGTATCCCAGCCCTTGCTATTGTCGGCAAAATTATCGCTGAAGAGCGGTGCCGCGGCGGGCCGGGCCTGAACCAGCACGTCGGGCGAAGGGCTGGGGCTGGGGCTGGCAGCCACCTGGCTATGGTTGGTGGCAGGCTGGTGGGATAGGCTGAGGAAGAGAATCAGCGCGCTACCGACGAGCGCCAGCGCGAGCAGGCTACCGGTCACCAGCACGAGCATAGGGAGCCGCTGCCCGGACCCGGGCGGGGCGGGCCTCCTCGTCGGCGGAGCTGGAGCAGTCCAGACAGCTGGTGGGGGAGGAGGGTACGAGCCTCCCCTTTCGCTGAGGCCGCTCGAAGGCGTTGGCCAGGAGGGGGGTGAGGGCGGCGACGCTGCTGACCAGGCACTGACGGGCCAGTCGGGCTGCTGACCAGCATGGTCAGCAGGAGGCGGAGCTGGCGAGGCCTCGCCGTCCTCCGGCTTGGGCGGGGCCGGAGAAGCTGCTAATAAAGGGGAAGCAGCTACGTACGTGCCACAGTCGCTGCAGAAAAGCTCGTAAGGCCCGAGGTGCCTGCCGCAGATGAGGCAGAGGCGATCAGGGTTAGCAGTCTCCATGAGGAAAAAGCCTTTCTAGCCCGCCGGGGCTGCAAGCAAGGAGCAAGACAACATCAGGATAGACAGGCAGGCAGACAGGCAGGCAGCACCTTTCTCTACCAGCGCAGCGGATAGTCCTGCCAGCCAGCTCTCTTCCGCTCCCTCCTGAACCGGCTATCTATCTGGCTGACCAACGACCTTGTGGCCGAACGAGAGCGGACTGGCGGGCTGGGCCAGGCCCTCAGCGGTGCTGGTGAGAACCGCCGCCCTGACCGCTCGTTTGGACGGCGACGGCCACAGCGATTGCCAGGCCCTGCAGATCGGCGATACTGACGTCGAGAGCGCTCAGACCCAGCTCCTCAGCTCGCCGGCGCGCGCGACCGTAGAGGCGCACCGAAGGGCGGCCACTGCGCAGCTGGAGAATTTCCATCTCGTGCCAGGCCACGCCGCGCAGACCCGTGCCCAGGGCCTTACTAATGGCCTCCTTGGCGGCAAAGCGACCAGCCAGGCGGGCAGGTTTCGGCTCCGGCAGGGGCAAGGCGCCACTGAGCGCGCGCCGACCACGGCACTGCAACACCTCTGCCTCTGTAAAGACACGCCGTAGGAAGCGTTCGCCGTGCCTGGCGTAGACCTGGGCCACGCGCGCCACCTCAATGATATCGATGCCCACAGCCACATTGACCCCTTGAGTTGGCAGGAAGGGAGCCGGGAGAGCGCCCAGCCCCCCAGGACCAAAGAGCCAGGCGGGCGGCGACCTATCTGGTCGACTCACCAGGGGCATGAACAGCAGCGGCGGAGCCTCCTCCCCACTCCCAGGCGAGTCAAAAGAAGCGGAAGAGAAACCGCTCCCGGCCTCATCGTCAGCGATACTCATCGCCCTCTCCGATCAAGGTCCCTTCGCGGATTGGGGCCGGTGGCGGCGTCGTGCTATCGCTGGCCGGCAAGACCGTTGCCGCTGGCCCTGTGCCCCGTCCGATGCCGCGATAGGTGAAGCCCAGGCTCACCATCTCGCGTGGTTCGTAAATATTGCGCCCATCGATCAGCACAGGACGACGCATCAAATTGCGGATCTGGACCATATCAAGCGACTTAAACTCATTCCAATCGGTAACGATGATAATGGCATCGGCCTGCTCGGCCACCTCATACGCGCTGGAGCAGAAAGTCACCAGATCGAGACGGATGCCTTCACGCTCCATCGCCTGGCGGGCTGTCTCGCGGGCGACCGGGTCATAGGCGCGGACCTGTGCGCCCTGGCCGGTGATCCAGCGAATGATGTCCAGAGAGGGAGCCTCGCGCATATCATCGGTATTGGCCTTGAACGCCAGACCTAGCACACCAATGGTTGCATTGCGCAGCGAGCCAAGGATCGAAAGCAGCTTATCCACCACCAGGCGCCGCTGGTCCTGATTGATCTCCATCACTGCATGCAGCAGCTGCGGATGCAGCCCGGCCTCGTCGGCCATATGGGCCAGGGCGCGCACATCCTTGGGGAAGCAGGAGCCGCCGTAGCCGAGGCCGGCATCGAGGAAAGCGCGTCCGATTCGCTTATCGTAGCCCATACCCACCGCCACCTCTTTCACATCGGCCCCCAGGCGCTCGCAGATCTGGGCAATCTCATTAATGAATGAGATCTTCGTCGCCAGGAAGGCGTTCGAAGCGTACTTGATCATTTCCGCCGTATAGATATCGGTCATGATGATGGGGGCGCGCAGTGGCAGATAGAGAGCAGCCACCCGGTGGGCGGCCTCCATATCGGACGAGCCGAGCACGATACGATCGGGGTTCAGGAAATCCTGGATGGCGGCCCCCTCGCGCAGAAACTCCGGGTTCGAGACCACCGTGAAAGAGACATCCGGGCGCGCCAGATGGGTGCGGATGATGCGCGTCACCACATCGCCGCTGCCGACGGGTACGGTGCTCTTATTAATGATAATAGCGTAGTGATCCAGCTCCTCGGCGATCATGCGCGCCGCCATTTCGACGTAGCGCATATCGGCACTGCCCTGGGTGCTGCCAGTGGGAGTATTGACCGCAATGAAAATAAACTCGCTGTCGGCGAGGCCCTCGCGGTAGCTGGTGGTAAAATGGAGGCGTTCAGCGCGGACATTACGCGCAATCATCTCTGCCAGGCCCGGCTCATAAATCGGAACCTCGCCGCGTTTCAGCCGGGCGATTTTCTCCTCGGCGATATCCACGCAGGTGACATCGTTCCCCATATCGGCGAAACAGGTGCCGGTTACCAGCCCGACATAGCCCGTGCCGATCACACAAATCTTCGACATCGCTCTTTCCTGCTCCTCTACGTCTCTCTTCTTCGTAGTTGTTGCTGGCTGCCTGATTGATTGGCTCTGCTCAGGCCAGGCTCACGAAGGGATTCTCATATTTTTCTTCGCCGATGGTTGTGGGCGCGCCGTGCCCGGGAAAGACAACCAGGTCATCCTCCAAAGTATAGAGCTTCTCACGAATCGAGCGCACCAGCTGCTCATAGTTGCCGCCGGGTAGATCGGTGCGCCCAATGCCGCGCTCAAAGAGCGTGTCGCCGCTGAAGACGCAGTACGGACGGCTCACCAGACAGACGCCGCCGGGTGTATGTCCGGGGGTATGCCGCACCTCCAGTGACAGGGTTCCGAAGGTGATCAGCTGCCCA
The DNA here is from genome assembly GCF_001748285.1 of Thermogemmatispora onikobensis. Lineage (NCBI taxonomy): Bacteria > Bacillati > Chloroflexota > Ktedonobacteria > Thermogemmatisporales > Thermogemmatisporaceae > Thermogemmatispora > Thermogemmatispora onikobensis. Next base: position 71,347 of record NZ_BDGT01000028.1, read on the forward strand.
TCCTCAAGCAGGATATCAGGTTTACGGCGCACAAGGGGCGGCTCGCGTCCAGCGCTTTTGGCGGCGTACTCATCGGTATAGTAAGGGAGATCGGCGGAGTGGATGGCCAGCGGCACCGGGTAGACCTCGCTCACGGCGTCGATTGCGCAGATGTGGTCGAAATGACCGTGTGTGTTGATGATATAGCGAGGAACCAGCTCCAGATCTTTAATGCGCTGCAGAATGCGCTCCGGCTCATCGCCGGGATCGATAATGACCGCCTCGCGGGTGTGCGGGCAGGCGTAGAGATAGCAATTCTCCTGGAGGAATCCGACGACGACCGTCGCAACCAGTGGCCTGGCGTCAGCTCGTTCACTCATAACAAGGAGGCTCCCACGTCCAGCAAAGAACTTCGCTTCGTTCCCACTACAATGCGGGCAAAGATTTGCTTTATTATAGCACATCGCCTGACCTGGGGCGGCTGGCGGGCCTGGTGCGGGCCTTACCCCAGCCAGGAAGAGTGCCCGCTTCCTCTCTCCTGACCGCCCCTCGCGCTCGCTGCTGGTTGCCATCGCTACCAGAAAACTGCTCTGGACCGCCCTCGTGCCGGCCTGGCAGTCCAGTTCTGGCCTTTAGTACTATCGGGCAAGAACTGGCAGGCAGATAGACAGGCGGGTAGACAAATAGACCGACAGACAGAACCTGCCTCTGCTGAGCAGAGGGAAGCACTCAGGATGGTTCTTGCTGGCCCTCTGCAGGAGGCTCACGGCGATTGGCTGCTGGCCCCTCATCTAAACGCGCATCGGTGTTAGGGGTAGGGGACAGAGCTGAGGCAGAGACAGCACGCTCTGGCTCCCCAGAAGCCTCTTCCAACGCGCTCGCAGCCGTCGCGGCGGCCTCATTTCCTGGACGTGGCGGCATCCCATAGAAAGCAGCAACCTCCTCGGGAGGCACCGGGCGCGCATAGCGCGAGCGCAGAACCAGGTAGGTCGCGGGCAGCAGCAGGATCAAGACCACCAGCGAAGTCCACTGCGCCTGCTTCAGGCCCCAATCCAGACCCAGGAAGCTGACCACAAGATTGGCTCGCCAGAAGAAAACAATAAACTGCGTAATAGCGTAGCCATAGAGGTAAGCAAGGGTCAGCACACCGGGACGGCGCAGGCGACGCGATAGGACATAGAGCACTGCCAGCAGCACAATATTACAGAGCATCTCATAGGCTGCTGCAGGCTGCACTGGCACATTGCAGTAGCCCTGCAGGCAGGCGAAGCTGGAAGGGTGCACATAGACCGTCGACCAGGGCAACGTACTGGGGTAGCCGATAATATCGCCATTAATCAGATTGCCGATGCGACCGAAAATCTGGCCGATCGAGGCGAAGAGCACGCCGCTATCGAGAGCCACAAAGGGATTGATCCCCTCGACACGCGCGCGCCAAAAGAGCACCGGCACCACCAGGAAGATCGCGCCGTAGAAGGCCATCCCCCCCTCCCAGGTTGCCAGAATGCGCCAGGGCTGGAGCAAATAGCCCTGGACCAGATCCGGCTGCTGAATCACAAAGTACAGTCGGCCACCGATTAAGCCGGCGATGATGCACCACCAAAGCAGACGATAGACGATCTCATCGTTGAGACCCTTGCGCCGAATATAGCCCTGGATGCCCCAGAGGGCCACCACGATGGCCACAACATACATCAGACCGTACCAGTGGAGCGCCAGCGGGCCAAGATGCACGATAACCGGATCGATATTGATATAGATATAGGGCGGGCCGATGCGCAGCCAGCCCCAATTGATCAGATCGGCCACAACCACGGGCCAGATACTTCCCATTGCCCTTCTCCTTGCGCTCGCAAGAAACCGCCACGTGCTCACCCTTCTCTCCTGGCACCTGGTTCTCCCGAGTCAGGAAACCAGAGCGGCACAGGGAAGCCAGACCGGGCGGATTCCTGCCAGCCAGGTTAATTGGTTGGTCCACTACCTTCTCGCCCTATGATAATGGCAATCTCTCCTGGCCGCAAGAGGACTATGGGCGAGCAGCCACCAGGAGGCTCAATAATAAGAGAGCGACAATACAAAAGTGATCGGAGAAAAAAGAAAAATAGAAGGGAGAGAAAAAATAGCAAGAAAGGAAAGAAAACCGGACCCTTCTGAGAGAGAGCAAGAGGATGGCGAGGCCCAGCGAGCCCGCTCAGCGTGAAGGGCACCCCGACGCCTCTGCAGACGAACAAAGAAAGCGCGTGCGAGCCGAAAAATAATGAAGAAGAGCAGAGTGGAGTCAGAGGCTGATCGGCGTGCGGCCCTGGCCCTGGCTGGCGGGCGGCGGGATGGCGAGAGCCGATGCACAGCGCAGAATCCTCCCCGGGCGCCCCGCAGACGGATAGAGCCGCGCCGCAGATCAACTCGCTATCTCATCTCCAGAGCGGCCATCGCAGCCGGGGCTGGTGGCGAGTGCGGTGGTAGCTGGACCTCGCCATTGCTCACGCGTTGACTTGCTTACGAGTGGGAAGGGGCAGCCGCCGAGCGCGACTGCTGGGCAACCTGCTGAGGCTCAGCCTCGACGCGCAGCAGCGCCTTGAGGGCCTCCTCCGAAACCACCTTCCCCTGTTGACCATCGAAGATCAGATCATCGCGCGAGCAATAGTACAGGTGGCGCCAATTCTCCAGGGCGCGATCCCAGGCAGGATAGCGCAGCGTTGCCTCTGCATCGCTTTTCACCACGCGCTGGAAAGCAATAAAGGACACGACCAGCGCGGCCACAATGATCAGCAGAGTGATGATCACCTGAGCAACCAGGCCCGGGCCGCCCATACCAGAGACGCTCTCGCCGAGCACCACAAAGATAAAGAAGATTGCCAGCCCCACCAGAACCACGGCAGGCCCCACCAGATTGATCATACGGGTCTGCCGACCAGGCATCGGGGGAGGCGCCAGCCGGCTAATGCCGCTGCGGTAAGCCTCCAGCGAGGTCTTGACCAGGTCTGCCTTGTGGCAGCGCGGGCAGAGCGGTTTCGCGGCCTGTCCCTGCTGCTGCCGGGATTGATCGGACGCCATTGTGAGTCTATAACCTCCTCATTATTGGATAGCGCTCGATTCTCAGAAGAGCCAGTCTGAATAGTACTACAGAAAAGCATAACATTTTCCGGTCCTCGGCGACAATCCCTGCTGTTAGACACCAAGCGAACGAGCTAGCCGGCCATCTGCTGGGTCTCCCCTTTCCCCCTTTGACAGCGCTCCTATCAGGCGCTACACTGTTCCAAGAACAGCGAAAGCGTCGCAGAGAGGATAGAAAGAGTATGTCGGAGCCGCAGATTACGATCCTGGGGTTAGGACCGGGACCGTGGGAGCTGCTGACGCGCGAGGCCTACGAGGTGCTGGCTGAGGCGGTAGAACGCGGGCAGCCGATCTACTTCCGCACCCTGATTCATCCCGTGATAGAACCCTTGCGCCGGGCCTTTCCGGGCCTGGCGCTGCAATCATTTGACGCCCTCTATGATGCTGCCCAGGACTGGGAGACCCTCTATCAGCGCATGGCCGAGACCATCTGTGCAGCGGCCAGCGCTGGGGGAGGGCCTGTGATCTACGCCGTGCCGGGTCATCCCCTGGTTGGGGACACCAGCGTGCAGCTGCTGCTCCGCCTGGCCGGGGAGCGCGGCCTGGGGCTGCGTCTCGTCGCTGGTCTTTCCTTCATTGAGCCAGTCTGTACGGCTCTGGAGCTAGATCCGTTGGAGGGTGGCCTCCAGATCATCGATGCCGTTTCTCTGGCGGCTTTGCCCGGCGACGAAGTCGCGGGAAAAATTGTACCGACCACGCCCCTGCTGGTCCCCCACCTCTATAACCGTCGCCTGGCCAGCGCTGTCAAACTGGCCCTTGGCGAATGCTATCCCGACGAGTGGCAGGTGACCCTGGTTCGCCTCAGCGATCAGGCTCAGGAAACAGCCAGCCTGCAGCGCCTGGCCCTTTACGAGCTGGATCGCCAGTCACTGGCGGATCACCTGACAACGCTCTATGTGCCGCCGGTAGAGGCCCTGACTGCCCTGCGCCACCCTGACACGCTCCGCTTCATTACCAAGCGCCTGCGTCGCGATCCTGACGGCTGCCCCTGGGATCGCCAGCAAACCCATCAGACGCTCGTTCCTTTTGTCCTGGAAGAAACGTACGAAGTAGTGGAGGCCCTGGAGGAGAATGACATGAGTAAGCTCGCCGAAGAACTGGGCGACCTCCTTCTCCAGGTCTATCTGCATGCCGAGATTGCCCGTCAGGAAGGGCAGTTTACCCTCGGCGACGTCTTCGAGCAGATCAATGCCAAGCTCATCCGGCGCCACCCCCACGTCTTTGGCGATGTCAAAGTGAGCGGCGCGGGGCAAGTTGTCCAGAACTGGGAGGCCATCAAGCGAGCCGAGCGTCAGGCGGCGGGTCTGCCCGTCCAGGAAGAAAGCGTCCTCGATCGCGTGCCGCTGGCCTCGCCGGCCCTCACCGTGGCCCAGGAATACCAGAAGCGGGCCGCCAAAGTGGGCTTCACCTATGCTGATATGAACGGCGTGCTTGATAAATTGGCTGAAGAGCTGCGCGAGCTGGCTCAGGCCCGCAGCGATGAAGAGCGTCGCGAAGAAATGGGGGATCTCCTCTTTATGGTTGCGCGCGCCGCCAGCGAACTCAACATCGATGCCGAGGCCGCTCTACGCCAGGCCAATCGCAAATTTCGCCGCCGCTTCCGCCGCATGGAAGAACTCGCACGCAGCGAAGGGCGGCCCCTGCAGGAGTGCAGTCGTGAGGAGCTGCGCGCGCTCTGGCGCCGCGCCAAAGAGCAGGTTGACGCTCTGCCCGAGGCGTGATACGATGCAAAGTTACAGGCATCATGAGACAGGAATTACTCGCCTGGTTTGCGCAGGAAGGGCTGCTTTTGCAAAATATCACAACGGGGGCAGAAGATCCTGAATACGACGAAATCAAAGTCACCGTGCGTGCGCCCATTGTAGCCCTGGGGCGAGGGCGCGAAGACTTTCGCGAATGCCCTGATCCGGTTGCCTTTGGCTATCCGGAGTCATGTCTGGATCTCATGACCCTGGATGACTTTCACTGGTTTATTCTCCGCTGGTTCGAGGGAGCTGTTGCTGCCGGGCGCGCGCGCTGTTTCGTCTGCAACCAGGTACTGGACAACGGGCCAGATCATCCGTGGGACGCCGTTTTTGTCAGCGCCGACTGGCACTGCTGGCTGGTTGTCCACTTTGATTGTAAGCGCTATCTGGGGCGCGATCTCAAGGGGCGCAACCCCTTCGAAGTCGAGCTACGCGAGCCGGAAATGTTCGATCTCCGCCTGACGGAAGACGAAGGTCGTCAGTAGAGGGGAGGCAGCGCCGATGGATAAGAACCAGGTGGCTCAGGCTCTGGAAGAAGTGGCCACCTTACTCCAACTCAAGAAAGACGCCAGCCCGTTTGAGGTGCGGGCCTACGAGAATGCCGCGCGCACGATCAGCGCGCTGGACGACGACATCGAGCGACTGGTGAAGGAGGGGCGGCTCAAAGGCATTCCCGGCCTGGGGCCGACTATCACGCGGCGCATCGAGGAGCTGGTGACCACGGGGAGTCTCTCCTTCTTAGAGGAGCTGCGCGCGGCCACGCCGCCCGTCAAGCTAGAGCTGCTACGCATTCAAGGTCTTGGCCCGCGGCGCATCAATGCCATTGTCGACCAGTTGCACATTGCCAGTCTGGAAGACCTCGAACGGGCCTGCAAGGAGGACCGCGTTGCCGCCCTGCCCGGCTTTGGCAAGAAGACGCAGGAGAAGATTTTACAAGGATTGGCCTTTCTGGCCGAGCACGGTCACCGCTACCTCTATCCTGTGGCCGAGGCCGAAGGACTGCGCGTGCGTGATGCCCTGGCCTCCCTGCCCGAAATCGTGCGCGTCCAGGTCGCGGGCAGCCTGCGCCGGCGGCGAGAGACCGTCAAAGACATCGACATTGTGGCCAGCGTCGCTGACAAGGCTGACAGCGCCACTCGTCAGCGCGTTATGAACTTCTTCACTGGCCAGCCGGGGGTTCGGCAGATTGTGAGCAAAGGCGAGACGCGCTCCAGCATCATTCTGGCGAGCGGCATCCAGATGGACCTGCGTCTCGTCACCGACAGCCAGTTTCCCTATGCTCTTCACCACTTCACCGGGTCCAAGGAGCACCATATTCCCCTGCGGCGGCGGGCCCTCAGCATGAACATGACCATCAACGAGTATGGTCTCTTCAAAGGCAAAGAGCCTGACCTGGAGCTGGTGCCTTGCAAAGACGAAGTGGAGTTTTATGCCGCCCTGGGCCTGGCCTACATCGAGCCTGAGCTGCGCGAAGACATGGGGGAAATCGAGGCTGCCGAGCGGGGCGAGCTGCCGACTCTGGTCGAAGAGCGTGACCTGCGCGGGGTTCTGCACGTTCATTCTACCTGGAGCGATGGCAAAAATACCATTCGCGAGCTGGCCGAGGCTTGCCTTGCGCGTGGCCTCAGCTATCTAGGCATTACCGATCACAGCCAGAGCGTTGGCTACGCCAACGGCCTCAGCGTTGAGAACCTGCGGCGCCAGTGGGAAGAGATCGACCGCCTCAACGCCGAGTTCGCCGGTCGCCTCGTCATTTTAAAAGGGACCGAGTGCGACATTCTCAAAGATGGCTCGCTCGACTATCCCGATGAGGTACTGGCGCGCTTCGACTTTGTCATAGCCTCCATTCACAGCCATTTTACGCTCTCGCCGCAAGAGCAGACCGAGCGGATGCTGCGTGCCATTGCCAACCCATCTGTCACCATCATCGGGCATCCGACCGGGCGCCTCTTGCTTGAACGCCCGGGCTATACTCTGGATATAGAGGCGGTGATCGAGGCCGCCGCGCGGCATGGCGTCTTTATTGAGATCAACGCCAGCCCGCAGCGCCTTGATCTCGACTGGCGCTATGTGCGCAAGGCGCGCGATCGAGGCATTCTGATCCCGATCGATCCCGATGCTCACTCTATTGCGGGTCTTGATGACATGCACTATGGCGTC
>NZ_BDGT01000029.1 GCF_001748285.1 Thermogemmatispora onikobensis
CAATCGCCAACGGGAGTATGAGGAGTACAGGCAGATGCGTGCGCGGAATGAGGAAGTGCTTCTGAAAATGCTGGAGATCCAGAGCCGCGGAGCTTTGGCAGCCATGGAGCGGCAGGTGAGAGTAATTGAGAGCGAAGCGTTCCAGCAGCCGACGCTCCCACCGGCTCAGATGCAGCAGACCGAGACGGAGGAGGTACCGCCGGTGAAAGCAGCGCCGTCCTGGCACCTGCTTACGAACCAGCAGGCCTGGAGAAGTCCGCATGGGCACCAGGCCCGCACCTAGGAGGGAGGCGAGAGGATGCAGGAGCGCACTCTTCGACGGCTGCTGGAGGCCCAGGAGCCGCGGCTCCCGTATACGCTCCTGGGGCAAGAGGAAATCCTCACCCCTCAGTGGGGACGTCGTCTCCTGCTCTTTCTGGCCACCTCTACCGAGTACTGGACGCTTCGCGCACGTCCCAACCCTGCCAGCAGCCTGGTGGTCTGTTGGGAGCATAATTCCTGCCTTCCCTGCCCGACCCTCTCTTTGCAAGAGGGGTACTGCTACGATGCCTATGAGCTTCCGAAGTGGTTTTCTCTGGAAGGGAAACTGACGCGCAAGAGCGCGCCGGTCTTCCGCGGCGCGCTTCTCGCAGGTCTCCAAGAGGCCTATCAACGGTTATCCGCACTCCCTCGATCGACCCGCCGCCGCTATGAGCGTGAGGTACAGACCATGCTCAGAGGGCGGGGCAGACCGCGGCGCTGCCCCAAGATGTGGCCAGAAGAGAGCCAAAAGTGGGCAGAAGTGGAGAGCCGCGGGCAGAAGTGAGCCTGGCCGTTGCAGGTACGGCAGCGTTTTTGCCCCGTTTTCGCCCAGATCTGGGAGTTCTTTTTCATTGCGATGCGAACAGAGGTGAAACGATGGCACTGCACACCTCGAGCCATGCCCCCATGCAGGGAGATCTCCAAGACCCCTCGAGCGCCCTCCCGCGGTACCGGTGGAACCAAGAGATCAGCATCAGCGGGAGCTGGTGCGTGGGCCTGTGGATGCTGGGGCTGCTCCTCAACGGGCTGGTGCTGACCAGGGGCTGGCAGCCGCCCCCGTCGTGGCTGGCCTGGGGTCTGGATGAACTGGTCGCCGGTGCCTTGCTGGGAGGCTGGCTGCTGCTGACCTGGTGGCGGCAGCAGCGGCTCTGGCTGATCGGAGCGCTGCTGTTGGTCGGGGCGCTCTGGCTCGCCTCCTGGCTGTGAGCCGGCGAGGCTCCCTCCAGCCCAAGGAAGGAGGCGTCCGATGAGACGTGTGATGCTGCTTTTGGGAAGCTTTGCCCTGCTGTGGGGGCTGCTGGCGCTGGCCATCTGTGCCGGGGCCAGCGTGCCGGCAGCGGGAACGCCATCGCCCGGGCCAGATCAGGTGCCGGGCCACCGAGCGCCCGCCGCCGGTGGCGGGCTGGATCGGGTCCAGGGGCCGCCCACCATCGACCGCGCACTGATCGATCGGCTGCTGTGTCAGGCGCACAGCCCGGCCTGCGGCACAGGGGAGGCCCTCTCTGCCGACATGGTACAGGCCGGCATCAATCCGGCCTTTGCCCTGGCGGTGTTCTGGCACGAGTCGCAGTTTGGCCGCCTGGGGGTGGCCCGCCTGACCCATTCTCTCGGCAATATTCGATGTACGCCAGGCTGGCAGCGTTGCCTGGGCGGGTACCGCTGGTATCCTGACTGGCCAGCCAGCTACGCGGATTTCGCCGCCTTACTGACGCGGGAGTATTTCCCGCGGGGGCTGCTGACCGTCGAGCAGATCCTGCCGGTGTATGCGCCGGCGGCAGACGGCAACGACCCGGCGGCCTACATCCATGATGTCCTGTCCCATATGAGGCAATGGAGGCTCGTATGACCGCTCGACACGAGGCCCAGCGGCCTCAGCAGCAGCAGCCTGCCGCCGAGGTGGGCTGGACGGCCTACGTACAGATGCGTCTCGTCAGCTCGCAGGTGAGCACGCTCCTGGAGCGGGAAGGCTTTCGGCTCACCTTCCGCCTGCCAGCCTGCCGGCGCCGCTGGGGATGGCTGCCGGCTCAGTATCATTACACGGACGCGGCAGGCACGGAAGTGATCTGGCTCTCGGGCCAGGACCCGGAGGCGCGCGAGCAGGACCCGACGGCCCCGGAGCACCGCAGTCGGTTCTGGGTGTATGCCGCCCGACGGGCGCCGGAGCGGGCTGAGCAGATCCGGGCGCGCCTGCGCCAGGTCTGGGGCCTGGACTGGTACCCCTTGCCGGCGCAGCAGGTCAATCCGCTGCGCCCCATCTTCTGAGGGCTTCCTCAGCCCACATCAAGTCACCCTTCTGCCACAGCGGACCATCGTGCCCATGCGATGGGTCGAGAAAGGAGCTCTATGGACCACCTCCAACACCTCACGACACTCCTGCGCCAGATCGAGCAGCTGGGTGCGACCGTCATGGAACCGCTGCCTCACCCGCTCTCCCTCGCCGAGGTGGAGCGTCGTCTAGCGCAGCGGCGCCACTTGCAAACCCTCCTGCAGACGCTCGAACAGACCATCAACGAGCTGCCGGCCTTGCCCGATCCCGAGCGCATGGCCTGGGCCCAGGCGCTGCTGGCTCTCCCCAGCAGCCGCATCTTGGAAGTAGACACGACGCGCCTGGGAAGCACCGCGGAGCTGCTCCGGCTGGTGCTGGTACGCCCCAGCGACGGACAGACGGTCTTCGACCAGCTGATCCGTCCCCAACAGGGGTACGACCAGGCGGCGCTGACCTACAATGGACTGACGCCCGCCCAGCTAGAGCAGGCCCCCGAGCTGGCAACGGTCTGGCCTGCCTTCGAGCAGCAGGTCCGGGGGCAGCTCCTGATCAGTTGGAACTGGGCATGGGATGAGGAGCAGCTGCGCCGGGCGAGCCGCCGGCTCGGGTTGGGGGTACCGGTCCTGTTGGGGATCGATCTGCAGGAACCGGCGCGGACCTTCTTCTCTCAGTCCTATGCGGGCTTGCCCACCCTCTGCCGGCTCATCGGTGCTCCCCTCCCGCAGCCAGCCACAGCCGTGGATCGCGCCCGGGGGCAGCGAGCCATCCTGCGCGCGATGGCGGAAGGGCGCCTCGGTCCCCTCCACGAGCGCGAGCAGGAGGAAGTAGACGAGGGCGACCTGGATGCGCTGGACGACCTGGACGATACCCAGCCGTTCTAGTCCTGGCCAGGTGAGGGGATGCGAAGAGCATCCCCTCGCTCTGGGGCACACGACGATCCTCATCAGCAGGAAAGGAGCATCCCATGAACATGAATGAGGAGCTAGAGGCGCTGGCCCAACGTGCCAGCGAGGTCTACGAAGAAGAGCAGCGCTCCTTCCGCGCCAGGCAAGCCGCCCAGGCTGCTGAGGAAGAAGCGGAGCGCCGCCAGGCCGAGCACCAGGCCCAGGAGCGCTTCGAGCAGGCGCTCACCCTCTTGGAGCGCAGTGGTCTCCCGTCTGTGATGCGTCCCTGGATGCGCAGGCTTCGTACGTATCCAGACTCCCTGACCATCCAGCTGCGGCTGCCCGAGCCTTTTGGCTGCAGCCAGTGTGACTGGCAGATCACTCTTCGTGATGAAGGCTGGTATGGGATCGCTGGCTGCGAGCGGGTCAATGCCGCCACTGCCCGCTCCGGCTGGCTCCCCCCCGAGTCTTTCGTCCGCTGGCTGCTCTTTGGACTCGAAGCGTCGCGCCGGGAACATGCCCGGTGGCAGGCACTGAAGGCCGAAGACGAGGTGGCCCGTGCCGAACTGGCAGAGCGGCAGGCAGAGGTCCTGGCGCGCGCCTGTCCCTGGCCCAAGGAGGCAACAGTCACGCTCTACCAGGTCCACTATGTCCGGGGCATGGTGGCGACAGAGGAAGGGGAGCTGCGCTGGTTGGAAGAGACGGGCTGGAGCCGGAGCGATCAGCCGGATGCGGAAGGGTACCTGACGTTGGAGCCGACGGCCACCTGTCCAGAGCGGCGCCTGCTCAAACTCGATCCCCTCCTGCATCGACCGCTCTTCCGCAAGCACGTGCTCTCGCTCAAGGAGTTGCCCCGGGAATTGACCGAGGAGCGCGAGGAGCAGATCCGTGGGTTCCGGCGGCAGAGGTGGGAAGAGGGGGGCTGGCTAGTCCGTGACCCGTCGGGGTCTGTCTCCTTCTCCTTCCGCGTCCCGTCTTTCTGGCTCCAAGAGCTGCTGCGGAACATCTCCTATGAGTCACCATCCTGAGCTTCCGTCTGCGGACCAGGTCATGCAGCGCTTCGTCCAGCAGCTGTGGGAGGGCCGGCACCCTGCCCTCCCACCGGCAGACCAGCTAGGTTCCTGGCAGCCACTGGCCTCCCTGCTGGCAGAGCAGGCCGTCCGCTTCCGTCAGCACCCTACCGTCCTCCAAACCACCCTGCGAGCGCTGGCAGTCCGCGAGCCGGCTTTGCAGCGCTGGCTTGGTCTGTCTGCTGCACCTTTGTCAGAGCCAGGGGCCGCGCCGTCTTCCCTGGCGCCCGAAGCGGAAGAAGCGGAAGAAGAAGAAGGCATGCCTCCGTTGCCGGAGGACCTCTCCTTTCCGCCAGAAGTGAGTGCAGGAGTCTGGCCCACGTTGGATGCGTATGTGGCCTACAGTCGGCAAGCCTCCCCCGAGGCATACGAGGACTTCCATGTGCTCGTCGGGCTGTGGGTCTTTTCCACCGTGGCCGCACGGCGGATCTATCTGCCGTTGCAGCACAAGCGGGTCTATCCCACTCTCCTGCTGGTGTTGGTCGCACGCCCGTCATTGTTTGCCAAGACCACCACCGCGCAGGCAGGCCGTGCGCTGTTACAGGCGGCGGGCCTGGACTGGTTGCTGCTCCCGGACCGGATCACGCCGCAGAAACTCCTGTCGGATCTGGCCCTGACGACCGTCCCCCCAGGCTATGATGAGCTCCCGCCCGAGCAACAAGCGCGCCTGCAGCACCGGCTGGCCATGCCTGGGCAACGCGGCTGGTACCTGGATGAATTCGGCAAATTCGTCCGGGCGGCGCTGCAACCGCGCAGCACGATGGCCGATTTTATTGAGCTGTTGCTGGTGCTCGAAAGCTGCCCGCCGTATTTCGAGCACGCGACCCTGTTGCGTGGGGGAGAGGTCATCGAGCGTCCTTCCCTGGCGGTGCTGGGGAGCATGACGCCGGCCAGTCTCCGACTCGTGGCCCAACCGGGGGCGGAGCTCTGGCATGATGGCTTTCTAGCGCGCTTCGCCTTCGCCGTAGCCCCCCTGCGTGAGGTTCAGCAACAGACCTTCACCCCAGGGGAGGCGGAGCCGCCGCGAGCACTGCTCGAGCGCCTGCGGTCCTGGCACGAGCGGCTGGGACTCCCAGAGCTGCGCCTGGAGCCGCAGGAAGGGGGCACCGGAGGAGGACCGAATCGCTACCGGCTCCAACGCGGGCCCCTGCCGGAGCGAGCCTGTCAGATCAGCCAGGAGGCGTATGTGGGCTATGACCGCTATCGCCGGGCGCTGCGGACCCTGTTGGCGAGCAGCCCCCTGGAAGATTTGGACGGGGCCTACGGGCGCCTGCCGGAGTTGGCGCTGAAACTAGCCCTGCTCAATGCCAGCCTCGAACAGCAGGATCGCCGGGAGCCGGCTCGCATCGAGCTGGCGCACTGGGCCAAAGCCCAGGAGCTGGCGGAACGCTTTCGGCTCCATCTTCATCGCCTCCATGCCCAGATGCGAGCCACGAGCAGCGAAGAGAGTATTGAAGATCACCTGGCCCGCTTCCTGCAGCGTCTCCCGCCAGGGGAGGCGGTGACCATTCGCGATATCCAGCGGAGAGCGCCGGCGATCCTGCGCCAGGTCCCCGCTGCCCGCTTGCGCGAGGCACTGCACCTGTTGCTGCAGGCTGGGGAAGTCGAGCAGCTGCAAAGTGGAAGCCGGCTGCTCTACCGCTTCCGTGGTCGGTCGGAAGAGGGCACGGGGCCGCTCACCAATTCATTCCAATCCCTAAGCGGGCTGACGTGACGTTTCGACGGCCCCCTCTCTAGAGGAGCATCAGGAGCGGCGTCCGTCAAGCGGGTTCGAGCATCCCAAAAACGCCTCGGGGTGAGCAGGTGTCACGAGTGTCGCATGACTGTCGCATCGATTTCGTGACACCTCTCAGTCCGCATGGCAAGCCGGATCAAGGGCATTTTTTGAGGGGGTGTCGCATGTGTCACGAGTGTCATAGAAGAGAAGGGGGAATGCTTTCCTCCGAAGTGTCGCCAGTCATACCCCCGTCTAAGTACCATAAGCTCAACAATATATGATAAAAATAGAGTCCCCCTTTTATCAGTATAGAATATATATAGTCCTCTGTCAACCCTGAAGGGGTTGAAGAGGGGATTGCTTCCCCCTCTCCTCTTATGACACTCGTGACACATGCGACACCCCCCCAAAAAAGGGCCTTCAGCCCGCTTCACAAGCCAGCGCAGGGGTGTCACGAACGTGATGCGACAGTCATGCGACACTCGTGACACCCTGCACAGGAGAGAGAAAGGAGACCCTATGTCTGCATCACCTGCAACTTTTGTCAGATCGACCTTTATGCGCTCATTGGCGGAGATTGACCTGGTGCACCTGATCCAGCAGGAAACAGGACTGCAGTTCTCGCACCCGGTGGGCAAGGATCGCGTCGCCAAGGGACCCTGTCCCTGGTGCGGGGGGCGTGATCGGTTCGGCATTGTGACGGCCACGCAGCCCCAGCGCTTCTACTGCGGCTGGCATGGGCAGGGATGCCTGCGCCACGGCGATGCCCTGACGTTTCTCGCTCTCTGGAAGGGCTGGAGTCGGGCAGAAGCGCGGGCCTGGCTGGGATGCTGGGAGGAAGAGAGAGGACTGCTGGCTGCTGCAGGGGCGGCGTCACAGGGGTCGGTAGCGGCGGACGCCCCCCCGCCCCAGCAGTGGCAGGAGGCAGGCCGGGCCTTGCTGGAGCAGGCGCAGCGATGGCTGTGGACAGAGCAGGGTGCCGTTGCACGGGCCTATCTGGCTCGACGCGGCTTGCGGGAGGAGACGGTGCGTCGACTCGGGTGGGGGTACCTTCCTGCCGGCGTGCCGCTTGGCCAGCTGGCACGTCCAGAGACCTGGGGGCTGACCGATCGCGAGCCAGATCGCCCACTGCGGCTGCCGGTGGGCCTGGTGATCCCGTGGGAAAGCGCGGGGGCGCTCTGGAAACTGGTCTTCCGCCGGGTGGAGCAAGGGCAGGTGGAGCACAGGCGGGTAGCCTCGGCCAGAGCTGGAAGATCCTGGCGCTACTGGACGCTGCCAGGGAGTCGACCCTGCCTGTATCGGCTGGACCGTCTGCAGGCAGGCCAGCCCGTGGTGCTGGTCGAGGGGGAGATAGATGTGGCGACGCTGGAGCAAGAGGTCGGGGAGCTAGTGGTCTGCGTGGGCACGGGAGGAGCGGCAGGGGCACGAAGCCCGACCTGGGTGGAGCGTCTGCACCAGGCCGCGTGCGTGCTGGTGGCCTTTGATCAGGACCCGCAGGGACAAGGCGCCATTGCAGCACGCTACTGGTTGGAAGCCCTGGGAGCGCGCGCCTGGCTGTGGCAGCCTATCAGCAAGGACGTCAATGAGATGCTTCAAGCGGGGCAGGATCTCCGCGCCTGGGTTCAGGCGGGTCTGGTACTCGCGCAGGCAGCGACAGCACTCCCAGCCGCTTCTGAACTGCAGCCATCGGAACAGGAGCCAGAGCAGGATCACCTGACCCGGGCGACTCGAGCGCCCGAAGACATGCCGGCCCTCGCCGCAGACGAAGAGAGGTCCGGGTCGCCTGTGGACAGCATGCCGCCACCGTTGCCCGAGGAAGAGGGCTGCCAGTGCTGTGGGAAACCGGCCCACTGGGTTGACCCTGATGATCGTCCCTGTTGTGAGGAGCATGTCCTCCCCTGGGATCTGACTCCGCTTGTGAGCAGGGGGCTGTTTGAGCGCCTCCGCAGCGCGGCATGGACCTGGGAACACCTGGTGCGTGCAGTCGCTCCTTCGGCTGCCCCCGAGGGGGCGGATGGGCACGGCCAGCCCGCCACGTCGCTGCCGGAGCAGGAGAGCAGCGCTGAGGACGCGGAGCAGTTGGAATACACCGCGCTGCTCCTCTACGAATTGGTGCTGCGTATCCGGTCAGGCTCGGCCTGGGTGGGCCTCGACTGTGAGACGACCGGGCTTTCCCCGCGACGCGACCGGTTGATCACCGTGACCTTTGGCCAGCCCGGCCTGGTCTTCCTGCTGGATCTGCGCTTGTTCTGGACCATCCCCGCCGAGGAGCAAGCGCGCTGGAAACGAGAGATCCAGGCGCTCTTTGCGCTGCTCGGGCAAGCGGCAGCGGAGGCGCAGACAGTGCTCACCTGGGTTGGGCATCACCTGAAGTTTGACTGGCAATTTCTGGCCCAGCAGCTGGGGGTCTTCCTGGTCCCGCCCGGTCCTTCCGTCTCCACGCGCCTCTACGATACCATGCTGGTGGAGCAGGTTCTCCGGAATGGAGACGACTGCTCCTGGTCGCTGGAAGCGACCGCGCAGCGCTACGGGGTGGCAGTGAGCAAAGTCGAGCGGCCCTGGTTTGTGGGCCTGGATCACCGCATGGCCTGGCAGGAGTCATTGCCGGAGCCACAGCTGCGCTACCTGGTGCAGGATGTTCTGGTGCCGCTCGCGATTGCCGCGCAGCAACAGGAGCGCATCCGTCGGGTGGGCGTCGAACGCATCGTTCAGCTGGAACACGATGCCCTGCCGATAGTGGCCGAGATGGAACGGCATGGGGTGCTCATTGACCAGGTCTCCTGGCAGCGGCTTGCCAGGCGCCAGCAGGAGCGACTGGAACGCATCGAGGCAGACCTGACAGCCACGCTGGGAACCATCTGGGCCGAGTGGAAGGAGCGTCAGGAGCCTCTCAGACAGCTGCACCTGCTGGAGGGATCGGCAGCCTCTCCAGCAGCCGTGCGCTTCTCTCTGCATATCCTCCAGCAGGTGCGGGAAGCATTAGAGGTCGTCTGTGGCGCGCCGCTGTCGGGCCTCAGTGAGGAAGCGCTGGCCCCCTTTGCAGACCGGGCAGAGGTGCAAGCCTATCTGGAATGGCGCAAGCTGCAGCATTGGTGCACGACCTTTGGGGAGTCCTTCTTGCGCTATGTGGAAGAGGATGGCCGCATCCATGCCGACTTTCGGCAGGTGGGGGCCCGGTCGGGCCGCATCATTTGCCAGACCCCGAACCTCCAGCAGATCCCGCGCCGCTCTGTGGGGGAGCCAGGCGACGCCGGGCCAGAGGAGGAGGACGAGATCCTGGTCGCAGGAGCACTGCGCCGCTGCTTCGTCGCCCCGCCGGGAGCGAAGCTGCTGACAGTGGATCTCGCCAATATTGAGTTACGCATCCTGGCCGAGTGCGCACACGATGAGCGCATGCTGACGGCCTTCGCTGCCGGTAAAGACCTGCATAGCGAAACGGCTCGCCTGGTATTTGGGCTGCCAGAGGAGGCTGATCCGCGGCGAGAGCGCTGGGGAATGCTCTCCATGCGCGAGGTGGCCAAGGCAGTCAACTTTGGCCTGCTCTATGGCATGGGACCGGCCAGCCTGGCGCGGCGGATCGGAGTCTCGCTAGAGGAAGCCCGACTGCTGATGGAACGCTTCTTTGCCGCCTACCCGCGGGTCAGCTCCTGGTTGCAGCGGGCCAGCCGGCAAGCCTTGCGGCGGGGAGAAGCGCGCACCCTGGGCGGGCGCGTGCGTTGGTTCAAACGGCAGCAGGCAGGAGCAGAGCCACCGGGCCTACTGGAGCGGGCAGCGCGTAATCATCCCATCCAGGGCACCAATGCCGATATCCTCAAGCAGGCGCTGGCCCTGCTCTGGCAACGGCTGCCCGTGGAGGTCCACGTGGTGCTGGTGGTCCATGACGAACTTGTGCTGGAATGCCCGAACGAGCGGGTGGAAGAGGCCATCTGTATGCTCCAGCAGTCCTTGATGGATGCGTGCCGGGAATGGTTACCGACAGTCGCCTTACCGGAGCCAGAGGTGTGCTGTGCTCCCTGGTGGAGGAAATGAGACCGGAGCCTCTCTGCGTCCATGCACCTTCCCAGCCGCTTCCCGCCTGCCTCCCATGCACTTCCCCCGTTCGTTCGTGCTGCGAAGCAAATGAAAGAGCCTATCAGGACGAAAGGAGCCAACATGCACGACGCTTTTTCCTTCACCATCCTTTGGGGACTGCTCGCGCTCTCCCTGGGCGTTTTCATCTGGTACGTGCTGGCCGCCTGGCGCCACTGGCGCCAGGTCGAGCAGGACTTTCAGGAAAGAGAGGAGCGGTATCGGCAGTGGGTGGAGGAGGACCGAGAAGCGGGGTTCCTTGATGATAACGATGCAGAGTTGCTCTTAGACAACTCTGCTCGGGCCTCTCGCTGGGTCGCGCGCCACTGGCGCCAGCGCCAGCAGGAGCAGCAGCCATGATGGTTCCTCCGATGTTTACCAGGGGTGCCCGGGGAGGTGGGCAGATCCTGACTCGAGAGGGGGTGGAGATCTCCACCCCGGCGCTCTTTCCCGTTGCCTCCCTGATCACGGGAGGCACGCCACGCGGAGGTGGGATCTGGAAATGGGTGCTCCATGCCCATCCACAGGGGCTGCTGCGCCAGCAGAGGCCCATCATGACCCAGGTCCTCCACTTCCTGGATTTCCCCCTCAGTCCTGGCGAACTTGCCCGGTGGCGGCAGCGTCCCTTGCGCGAGCACTATCAGGCCGCCTTTCCTGAGCTGCACTATCGGGCGCCTCTCTTCTGTGACTCTGGAGGCTTCCGGCTGCTGTGGAATAGTCAGCTCGACCTTTCGCGCTATGGACTGGAAGCCACGCCGCAGACCATTCTGCGCTTACAGCAGGATTTCGGGGCCAGTCTCCTTGCCACCCTCGATTATCCGCTCCCATCCGGGCTGGTGCGCGCAGAGGCCGAGGCGCGTATGGCGCGCAGTCTGGCCAATGTGGGGATCACCCTGCGCCTGCTGGCGGAGCAGTCTGGCCCTCCCCCGTTCGTGTATGCGGCGGTCCATGGGCAGACCCCCGACGACCTGCGCCACGCGGTGCAGCGCGTCTTTGCGCTGCGCGAGGCCGAGGGGCTGCAGCGCATCCCGCTGGGGATTGCCATCGGTTCGCTGGTGCCGTTGCGCCTGCGGGGGGCCGAGAAGCTGCTGACCATCATCGACCTGGTGCAGGCCGCCATCGAGGGCATTCCGGCAGCCGAGCGGCCCACGACCCCGGTGCACCTGTTTGGGGTCACAGGCACGCTCATCCCGCTGCTCGCCTATCTTGGAGTGGATACCTTTGACTCCAGTACCTACGTGCAGATGGCGCGGAGCTTCCGCTATCTCGATCCAGTCAGGCACCGCTTTGTGCCGGTGCTCGAACTCCAAGAGCTGGCCTGTAACTGCCCGGTGTGTCAGACCAGCTCGCTCGCGGAGCTGCAGGCGGGGCTGACGTCCCTCACCCCGGCGGGCCGCCCGTTAGAGACTGGCACCCAGAAGAGTCGGTATTATGCCGAGGTGGCGCTGCACAATCTCGAGCAAGATCTTCGCCTGGTGGAGGAGGTGCGCCAGGCGGTGGCAGCAGACGCCCTGGCGGACTTTCTGCTGCGCTGGGTGGAGGGGCATGAGCGCCTCCGAGAGGCTCTGGCCCGGCTTCAGCAGCGAGACGAGCGCTTGCGCCGGCTCGGCTCGAGGCGTTCGTTTGGTGGGACCAGTCAGCCCAGCTTGCCAGCGGGGACCGGTGGCCGTCGGGCCGTCTCCCTGGCCTACACCCCCGAGGCATTCAACATCGAAAGCCGGGGCTATGCTCCCCCGGCGGACAAGCGGGTGTTGCTGGTGTTGCCCTGCTCGGGAGAGAAACCCTATTCGCAGTCGCGCACGCACCGCTACGTCAGAGAGCGGCTGCAGGCGGCACTCGGTGACCGACTGCACAGCATTCACTGGGTGACGCTCTCGGGCCTGTATGGGCCGGTGCCCGAGGAGTGGGAGCAGGTCCCCGAGGTGCTGGGCTACGACTTCCGGTTGGAGGGAAGCAACCAGCAGCACATCGAGCTGGTGGCCGGGCGGCTGACCCGCTATCTGGAGCGCTGGGGAGAGCACTACGTGGCCTGCCTGGGGTATGCGACCAGTCGAGCCTACCGGCAGGCGATGGAGCTGGCGGCGCGCCGCACGGGCCGGCTGGAGGTGTTGCCCTGCAAACCGAAAGCCCGTCGACTGACCGCCTTCTTTCGCCAGGAGCATCTGGAGGAGCTGGTGGCACGTCTCCGACTTGAAACGAAAGGAAGGAAACAGGATGGCAGACCACGAGCGCCACATGGAGCCGCCGTCTCCCGAGCAGCTGGCGCGCGAGAGGACCCTCTTTGCCTCCTTGAGCGCCATCGAGCGCGGCGACTTCGCCACGATGGACGAGATCTTGCAAGAGGCCATGAATGATGCGCTCTTGGAACAGATGATTATTGATGCTCATGAATATTCCCTTGAAGAAGGGAACAAGTCCCCTTGCATGAGGCCGAGCTGGAGAGACTGCGCCAGCTCGTCTGGCAGGCGCTGGAAAAGGCCGGTCTGTCTCGATCTCTTTTGCGGAGCCGGGGGAGCCGCATGGGGCTATGCGCTGGCCGGGTTCGAGGTCATCGGGGTGGATTGCCGTCCGCAACCGCGCTATCCGTTTCGCTTCCTCCTGGGAGATGCCTTGACCTGGCTAGAACAGGTGCAGGACCAGGTGGATTTGATCCATGCGTCCCCTCCCTGTCAACGGTGGAGTCCACGGACCCCGGACCGGACCCGCCACCCGGATTGGGTCCATCCCACCCTGGCGCGACTGCAGGCGCTGGACAAGCCGTTCGTCCTGGAGAATGTGCCGGGTGCACACCCGGTGCTTCGCTCCGCCCTCCTGCTCTGTGGCTCCATGTTCGGTCTTCCCCTTCGGCGTCATCGACTTTTCCAGAGTAATCTCCTCCTCTTTGCGCCAGGTCCCTGCCACCACGAGGTCTGCCGATATGGCGTCTATGGGCATTCAGTGTGGGTGCTGCAGCGGCAGCGGCAGCGAGAGGAACGGGCCACCACCAGCGTGGCCCAGGGGCGGCGGGCGATGGGGCTTCCCTGGATGAGCCAGGCCGAGCTGGCGCAGGCCATTCCGCCGCACTACACCTGGTGGCTCGGCTGGCAGGTGCGCGCCGTGTTGGAAGGGGGTCGCTGCCCTAACCTGGCGCCTGACCTCGCTTCCCTGGTCACAGACAGGCCAGGGTTTCCAGACCCTGGGAGAGCAGATCAGGGAGGAGCTTCATGAAGCGAGAAACCCCACAGGAGAGCGTCCCCCTTCCCCTGGCACGGGTCCTGCTCCCCGTAGGCTATGGCGCCCCGCTGCATCGCACCTGCATCGACCAGGCGCTGGTATGCCTGCCCCGCGCGCTGCTGGTGGAGGTGCGCTGGTCATCGCGCTCGCGCCTCCCTGGGTGGGGAGGCGCGGCCCTCCGCCGGCGCTATGGAGCGCGCTATCTGGATGTGGGTCCCTTGCTGGGGAACAGCGCCTACCGGGAGCCGGGGCAGATCCGCATCGCCGCCCTGCCCCAAGGGGTAGAGGTCCTGCTCCAGCTCATGGAGCAGGGCCACACGCCCTTGCTGCTCCTGTGCGGCTGCGCGGAGTATCTGCGCTGTCACCGCCGCCAGATCTGTGAGGCCGTGCAGGCAGCCGATCCGTCAGTGACCATCTGGCAGCCGGAGCAGGTGCTGCTCTGGCTGGCGAGCCTGCCTCGACAGGAGGGACCTCACACATGTTCTGTGTGAGAAAGGAGCGCTGATACACCTGAGCATTCCTGGACCTGCAGGGAACAGCCTCCGTGTGTCCGGCAGGCCCCGTCAGCAGCAGGTAACCGAAAGGAGGAAGACAGGATGGAGCCACGTGAGCATAAAGGACAGCCAGTCTCCTCTCTCCCGCTTGACCAGGAACGGTGGATCGAGCGCGCCCGCACTGCCGGAGGCCCTCGCTTCGCCGAGCTGGTCGAGCGGCTCTGCGCCGTCGCTCCCGCAGCCTGGGTTGAGGAGCTGATCACCTGCGTGGAGGGGGTGCGCCAGGCTCTCCTGGAGGACCTCACCGCCGAGGAAGCCCTGCAGGCCCTGGCCAGGGCCACGGCACGGCTCCTGCAGGAACTGTCTCCAGCAGACCCGCGCATCGAGACCCTGCTGGCCTGGGTCGAGGGAGAGACGCCCCGATCCACCGGTTCCCGCCGGCCAGGGCACCTGCCCCGTGCGTCTGGCGCTGCGCGCGGAGGGCAGGGCCAGGTGGCCCCGGAGCAGCACGCGGCGGCTGCCACCCTCTGGGAGTGACCCCAGAGCGGACCAGTGGCCGGCAGGCTCTAGCTCCTGGTCCGAGCGCCATCAGGAACCCGCCCATCAGCCAGGCAGGAAGGCAAGACGCAAGAAAGGAGAGCGGCTGACATGACAGGATCACCACCTGGACCCGCGGCAGGGGTCTGCCCCTTTTGCGGGACATCACGGGAGCAGCTCCACGTCTGGGAACAATGGCTCGAGCGCACGCTGGCCCGCGAGCGGGCGTATCTCGACCGGCGCAAGCGTCGGGGCGTGCGCACGCCCACGGACGACGTCCTGGAAGAGGATCAACGGCAGCTGCAGACCCTCCTGCAGGTGATCCGCCGGGCGCGGGCGTGTGCCCCGCTGGCGGGAGCGTTCCCCCTGACACCAGCAGGGCAGCAGGAACCGCCCCTGCGCCCTTCCTGCTCCTCTCCCGAGGAAGGGGCCTGAGCTGGTCCTCTGGTTGTTCCGCTCACCCCCGCTGCTTCCCGCCTGGTTCCCGTGCCGTTCCCAGGGATCACCGTGAGTGATCCCTGGGTGTTCCTCTGCCTTCCCACTCCTTTCCGCCTATCATGGACTATTGTTGCTCTGAGACAAGGAATGATCGCTTCTTCTGAAGGAGAAGATGTATGGACCATCCGACGCATGAGCAGTATAATTCCCAAGAAGAACCTCTTCCCCCAGAGGTCCTCGCCTTTTGTCGACTGGTCGCTCGGATTATTCGACGTGCTTTACAGGATCAATTACTCGACGCAGAAAGAGGGTGCCCCGCAGGACTGTCGGTCTCCTCTCTGCAGGGAGAGAAGCCGGGGCAGAAGAAGTGAGCGCAGGGGGTGAACGGTGACTTCACCAGAGTCAGGTCTTGTCGCCGGCTACGTGCGCCGTTCCAGCGAAATGCAGAAAGACAACTATAGTCTCGAGGCCCAGAAGCGTGCCATTCGCGAGGCGGCGAAGCTGCACGGATTACCAGAGCCGGTCTTCTATGAGGACGACGAGCGTAGTGCGCGGGGAGAACACATTGCGAAACGTCCAGCTTTTAAGCGGCTCCTCGAGGACGTCCAGGCAAAGCGTATCCGGGTCGTGATCGTCCATACCCTGGACCGATGGTCCAGGAACGTGATGGTGACCTTGCAGAGCTTTCGCATTCTCTCCCAGGCAGGCACTGCGTTCCTTTCCCTTTCGGAGCACATCGATTATTCCTCTCCAGAAGGACAATTGCAGCTGACGATTCTCGCGGCCTTTGCGGCTTACTTTTCGGACAGCCTGGCAAGGCACACGAGCAAAGGGAAAAGGGAGCGGGCTGTCCAGGGACTGCATAACGGCGATATCCCTTTTGGATATCGCTCGGGAGGGCCAAAATCGCCGCTAGAGATTGACCCAGACAAATATCCAGGCGTCCGCTTGATAGGCGAGTTGCGCATGCAGGGAAAGACTGCCGAGGAAATTGCTACTGCCTTGAACGCGGCTGGCTACCGTACCAGCAGCAAGCGGTTTGGAGATCGACTCTTCACGAAGGATACGATTAATGCTATGTTACGGAACGAATTCTATGCGGCCTTTGCCCCCGGCGATGATCGGGGGACCATCCGCTACAAGGGGCAGCGGTTTCGAGGCCAGCATCCGGCGATCTTCACGTATGATGAGTGGCAACACATCCGTGCTCTCTCAAAATCCTTGTGCCACGTCCAAACCCGCACGGTTGTCGTCCGGAAGATCTACCCATTTGCGGGATACATTGCTTGCATTCATTGCGGCCTGACGCTGCGCTGTGATACGGGAAACACGCCTGCCAATCGGCGAAATTACTACCGGGACGCAGCCAAAACGCGCCGTATTCCTTGCTCCACCAGCGGCAACTTGATGGTGCGCACCAACCTGGTAGAGGAGCAGTTTGGCCACCTGCTCAAGCGTCTCCAGTTGCCTGAACACTGGCGTGAGCACATCCGCCAGGAAATGATGGCCCAGGCGGCATCAGGAACCACGTCTGAGGCAGTCGAGCGGGAGAAGGAGCGACTGCTGCTCAAGAAGGCGCGTACGCTCAAGGTGTATTGCGAGGGGTTTATTGATGAGAAGGAATTTCAGGCCGAAATGGCCGCAACAGAGCTGGCACTCAGGAAACTGGAGGTCCCCGAGGTCAACGGGGTGACGCTCGCAGAAGTGACCCAGGCGGGTGAACATCTGCCCGAGATGGCAGCCCTGTGGGAGATGGCCACGCCCGAGGAGAAACGGGAGATGGTGACGATGTTGCTGGAGCCAGGGGGACTGTACTACGATCTGGAGAATAAGATGATTGCGGCGCTGAAACCCCGTCCAGCCTTTCTGCCCATCTTGCGCATGCTGGACGGGGTAACTGAGTACGAGGAAACCAGAGGGCTGCTGTTGACAGCCCACTGGTGCGAGCGGAACCGACGGGATTCGAACCCGCGATCTCCTGCGTGACAGGCAGGCGTGTTAGGCCACTACACTACGGCTCCCCAACCAGCGAGGCTGAGTCTCTTCAGCCTCGCTCGTGGCAGTTGCTATCATACCAGAAGAGAGGGCAGTCTGTCAAGCATCTCTTTTGCGCTTCCTAACCCGCTGGCTTCACGAAGCAACACTCCCGCCAACATGGCAAGGACCAGTAACGCCAAACAACGAGGCCAGAGAAGGATTTTTACTACCCTAGTCGATGGAGGTCACAACAGTCAGGCATGCGCTGCTATCCTATCCTGCCTGGAACGCATTTGTATGCTAGATATCTCCAAAAACATGATAACAGCAGAGCAAAAGAACAGACGCCGAATCTTGCTTACCTCACCTCGTCTCGGCGTGTCACGCAGCAGTCTGTGAAGAACGGTGGCGAGAGCGGAACCGACGGGCATCGGTCTCTCCCACCACTGAGTGTGCCGGCCCAGCAGAGCTACCGACAGGCCTCGCTTTCCCTGCAAGGATCAAGTGCACGCCCTCTCCGCCCTCTCATACCCCCCCACGACCAGTCAGGGCCAGCCTCGGGCCTCGGGGACGCTCAATGTGAGCAGCAGGCAGAGCTGGATTGCTCTCTTCCCCCTCCCTCTCTTCCACCTCAACCGCCCTCCAGCTCGTTGAGCAGAGCCTCAAAGGCGCGCTCCTCCTCTTCCTCCATCCGATAACTTTCCCCCTCGCCCGGGAAAGCCCCAGAGCGCACATCAGTAAAGAAGCGCTGGAGCGCCGTCACGGCCTCCTCACCCAGACAGGCATACTGACGGACAAACCTGGGCGTGCGCTTGTTGAGATGCCAGCCTAACACATCATGAAAGACAAGAACCTGACCATCGCAGTGCGGTCCCGCCCCAATGCCAATGGTGGGCACAGGCACCAGCGCCGTAATGGCCCGGGCCACGATGGCTGGCACCCCCTCTAACACAAGAGCAAAGACACCAGCCCCCGCCAGCGCCCGCGCCTCCTCAACCAGGGCCCGCGCCGCTTCAAGACGTCGACCCTGCACCCGATACCCCCCCATGACACGCACCGACTGCGGCGTGAGACCTAGATGCCCCATCACCGGGATCTCCGCCGCCAACAAAGCCTCAACCACCGGCAGGCGCTTGCGCCCTCCCTCCAACTTGACAGCCTCAGCCCGCCCCTCGCGGATGAGGCGGCCCGCATTACGCACGCTCTCCTCCAGAGAGATATGGTAGCTCAACCAGGGCATGTCACCAACGATCAAAGCTCGTGGCCGGGCCCGCGCCACAGCAGCAGTGTGATGGATCATGATCTCCATCGTGGCAGCCAGCGTATCGGGCAAGCCAAGCACATTGTCCGCCACCGAGTCGCCAACGAGGATCAGGTCCGCCCCAGCCCGATCGGCTATAGTGGCCATAACAGTATCATAAGCAGTGACCATCGTCAGAGGCGGCCCACCCTTGCGAGCCTGTACAGTGGCAACGGTAATTTTGTCTCCCATCTTCCTCGCTCACTGCTCATTCGTGTCTGATGGACCCAACTCTCCGCCAGGATCAGGAGGCCAAAGGCGGAACAATGAGACCAGTCTCCCAACTGCCGTCAGCACGCAAAAGAACGTTGTCAATGAGGCGCGCCGCCTCAACAAAGGCCGCAATCAGTAAGAGCGCAGGCGCACGCAACGTCTCTAGCGGCTGGAAGGTCTCAGGGTCTCGCACGTCAGCATACTCCAGACGCGCTAAAGGCTCGCTGGCAACAATCTCCCGCATCACCCGTATCACGCCAGCAGGGCCATCGCTCTCTCCTCGCTCGTAGGCGGCCTTGCCCGCCAACAAGGCCCTGTAAAGAACGGTCGCCGCCCGCCGCCCCTCCGGCGAGAGATAGCTGTTGCGGCTACTCATGGCCAGCCCGTCTGGCTCACGTACTGTCGGCATGATGACCAGCTCAACCGGCAGATTGAGATCTGCCACCAGCGCTTTGATAACAGCAACCTGCTGGGCATCTTTCTGCCCAAAATAGGCCCGCTGCGGCTGCACAATATTGAAGAGCTTGAGGACAACAGTCGCCACGCCGCGAAAGTGCCCCGGACGACTGGCACCCTCCGCTTCGCTGGCCAACGGCCCAGTCGGCTCTACATAAGTGATGAAGGTCACAGGATACATCTCGCTCGCCGCCGGCACCAGAACCGCATCAACACCACTCTCTTCGAGGAGATGGAGATCTCGGGACAGATCACGAGGATAGCGCTCAAGATCCTCATGCGCTCCAAATTGAATCGGATTAACGAAGATACTGACGACTACTTTGTCGTTCTCGGCACGCGCGCGACGCACCAGCGAAAGATGCCCCTCGTGCAGATAACCCATTGTCGGTACAAGCCCAACGCTCGCCAGCGCCGGCCAGCCGCTACGCAGACGCCGCATCTCTCGCACTGTAGTGATGACGTCCATTGCCTCCCCCACCAGTGGTTTCTTTGCAACTACTGCAGCCTTCCGTAACACAAAGGCAGTGGAAGGTATTGATCGCTCCAAAAGCTACCAGGCGGTTTTTCGGTAGTATACCAGAGACTGGCTGTCAGCATCAAGCACGACCTACCGCTCTGACCTGACTCAGAGGGTCAGGCCAGAGCGGCAAGCCGTGGTTTGTCTGTCCACCACGCCAGGGCAGCATCCAGGTCGGTCGTCCTGCTGCCTGGCGCAGCAGCACTGTCCTCTCCTACCAGCGGTCATGGACCAGCGGCTTGATATGCCGCTCGTATAGCTCGCGCACGCGCTGCATGGTCTCGTCACTGAGCGGCGGCAGATCGGCAGCGCGGCTGTTCTCTTCGGCCTGCTCTGGATTCTTAGCACCGGGGATGACGGTGGATACCTGGGAGAACATCAGTATCCAGCGCAGGGCGAACTGGGTCATGGTCATCCCCGGAGGGACCAGGGGACGCAGCTCCTCAACCGCCTGCAGGCCAGTCTCATAGTCGACTCCCGCGAAGGTCTCGCCCTGATCGAACGCCTCTCCATGACGGTTGTAGTTCCGATGATCGTTGGGGGAGAACTGGCTATCGCGGCGCAATTTGCCAGTCAGCAGCCCACTGGCCAGGGGCACACGCACAATGATGCCTACTTGACGCTCCTGGGCCGCCGCAAAGAATTGTTCCGCAGGCTTGTGGCGAAAGAGATTGAAGATGATCTGGACGCTCTGCACATTGGGATAGCGAATGGCCTTGAGGGCCTCCTCAACCTTTTCGACGCTGACGCCATAGGAGCGGATCTTGCCCTGCTGCACGAGATCATCCAGAATGCCAAAGACTTCGGGCCGGTCGTAGACCTCAGTGGGGGGACAATGGAGCTGTAGCAGATCGATGGCCTCGGTCTCCAGATTGCGCAGGCTGCGCTCGACGAAGGCTGTCAGATTTTGACGGTTGTAGCCATCGGCAGTGTGGGGATTCAGACGCCGCCCGGCCTTGGTGGCAACGTAAAGTGGCTCACGTCGCTCTTTGCGCACACGGGCAATGAGCTGCTCGGAGTGCCCGTCGCCGTAGACGTCGGCAGTATCGATAAAGTTGACGCCCAGGTCAATGGCCCGATGGAGGGCCGCCAGCGCTTCACGATCATCGGTCGGCCCCCAGGCGTCTCCTCCAATAGCCCAGGCTCCAAAGCCTATGGCTGATACCCGCCAGCCAGTTCGTCCCAGCGGTCGATACTCCATCTTTCTCGCCTTACTCTCCTTCCTGATGAGGTCTCCTATGCCAAAAGTGTGTCGGTGGCACTGGCCTTTTGATTGTATCGCATGGACCGGGCCAGGCGCCATTGAAACGATGGCACTCAGCCTGGCCTCAATAGCGCTGAAGCCTTCGGCCTGCTGTTCGGCCTGCTGCTCACAAAGATCGGCTCAGCAGCCTGCGGAAGAGGGTGTGACTTTTTTGAACCCTTGCCGTCTAAGGGGACGTGTAGAGCAGTAGCCAACACCAGCCGGCGGCTAGTCCCCGCTGAAGCCAGGTGCGAGCTGCCCGCTGGTTAGATAGCCAAGCACAACACTCTGTCAGTCAGTCGCTGTCTGTGAAGGAGGGTATAACCTATGCCGGTTGTCAACAACATTGGTCAGGCTTTTCTGACCTCACTTGCCAATGCCCTGAATCTGGTGCTGACCTTCATTCCCAAGTTCCTCGGTTTTCTGGTCATCCTGCTCATTGGCTGGCTGATTGCCAGCGTGCTGAGGCGCACCGTGGTTTTCATCCTGCGGCGCATCGGCTTCGAACGCCTGGGAGCACGCATCGGCCTGGCGCGCCTGGAGCAGAATACGGGGATGCGCTTCGATGTGGTGGCCATCCTGGGCACGATCGTCTATTGGTTCATCTTCTTGATTTTCCTGGTGCCCGCCGTCGACGCTCTGGGACTGAGCACTGTCAGCAATATCCTCAATGAGCTGATCGCCTATATTCCGAATGTCTTCGTGGCGGTGCTGGTGCTCTTCCTGGGCCTGCTGGCCGCGAGCGTGGTCGGCGATATTGTGCGCGGTCTGATGGCTACGACACGTGTGGGCAATCCGGCCCTCTTCGCCTCGATAGCACGCTATGCCCTCATCGGCTTCGCCGGGCTGATCGCCCTTGAACAGCTGCAGATCGCTCCCTCGCTGCTCAATATTCTCTTTACGGCAGTGGTTGGTGGCACCGCTCTGGCCTTCGGTCTGGCCTTCGGCCTCGGCGGCCAGGAGGCAGCCCGCCGCCTGCTTAACCGCAGCGGCATGCTGGCGGTCCCGGCAAGCGAGAGCAGCCAGCCGCTCCCTGCCGGCGAGAGCGGTCAGGCTCCTCAGCCAACTCCGCCAACACAGCCACACCCTGAAGCCAGCAGGTAGCTCTGGATTGTGACCAGCAGGCCCGCTGACCTGGCAGAGGAGGGAAGACTTCAGCTCCCCCCCTCCTGGCCAGTGGGCCTGCTGGCTCTACTACGGTTTCGGCTCAAACGCTCGCTCTCTCCGCCGGCTCCTCCCTCACCCACACACACCCCTGCTCAGCTTGCACCTGACTCTCCCGGTCACCTCCACGATGGCAACCAGGTCACAACCACCGGCTACACGCCACTACCACAAAGCAATGATATAGTTGCATTGATTTCACTGAGAGAGAAACAGAGACTGATCCTAATCAGGGGAACACCGCAGAGAGGCAAGTGCATGACAAGGCACGCTGTCCCAGATCGTCGTCAGACAACTTCCCAAGCTCAATCGGTCCCGAGCCTCATCCTCTTCTTGCTCGTCCTCTTGCTGACTACACTCGCAGCCTGCACTCCTCCCCGGAGCACGACCACACCGTCTAATCCCGCTGTCCAGCCAACAACGCCTTCGTCGCCAACTCAACTGCCAGGCCAGCAGCGCTGGAAAGACGGGGTCTCGTCGCTGCTCTTTGGCACGAACGATACACAGGAGTGGAGCGAGAATAATATCGAGACGAATCCTACGTTTCAGGCAGCCCTGAAAACCGCCCACTTTACGCTCATGCGTACCTTTTTCTTTGACCGCAGCCTGGCCGATAACCATGCTACCAGCGATGCTGAGCTTGAGCAGCGCCTGCGCACGGTGGAGCAGAGTGGAATGACCTGCCTGGGGGTGCTGTTCAATATTTTCGATGTGGCTTTCCTGAAACATGTGGTGAGCTACGCCGGCTCTCGCTGCCTGCTCTATGAGTTCGGCAATGAGCCGGATTACAATGGGATCTCTAGCGCCAGCTATCTGAAACAATGGAATAGTGTGATCCCTCAGCTGCGCCAGCTAAATCCACGCGCCCGCTTCATTGGGCCGGTGATCAGCCAGCCCAGCGCCACGGACTTCTTGCGCGCCTTCCTGCAGGGAGCGCGCTCGTCGGGCGTGCTTCCCGACGCGATCAGTTTCCACTGGTATCCGTGCTGGCAGGATAGCGAGAGCAACTGTCTCAAGCTGGCCGACAGCGCAGCCGAGGCGGTCCAGAGCATGCGCTCCTTGACGCGCCAGCTGCTGGGACGCGACCTTCCCGTGGGGATTACGGAATGGAATTTCGATCCTGGCAATCCTCCCCCAGCCTACGGCGAGAAGAGCGACTTTATCTCGGCTTTTACGACCCGCGCCCTGCAGGCCATGATTCGCGCTGGCCTGACCTTCGCCTGCCAGTTCGACGCCGCCAGCTACGCAGGCTACGGCCACCTGGATTTGTTCGATGTGGATACCAACGCCCCGCGACCACAATACTACGCAATGAAGAGTTTCATTGCTCAGTATTATCCCGGCTCCTTGGGGTCACAACCAACACTTTCCCCGGCGCGCGCCAGTCCGCTGATCTCGCCCGGCAAGCCAGTCTTCTGCTCGGCCAACAACGATGGCCCAGGCGGACCAGCAGCCATTGTCGATGGCCACTACGGAAACTGGGCCTTTTGGCACGGAACACAGCGCTCCCTCCCTTCCTGGTGCGCAATCCATGTGGGCAGTGGCCCCTCGCGCTTGCTGCTCGTCTGGGCCAGCGATTACGTCTTCGACTACCTCAGCGATAACGGCTCCGCTCCTCGCTCCTATACCCTCGCCGTCTCTGCCAATAGCACCAACGGCTCCGACGGTTCCTGGAAAACACTGGTAACCGTCAGCGCTAATCGGGCTCGCAACCGCGAGCACTTGCTCCCTTTTACCGGGATGTCGTGGGTCAAGATGACGGTGACTGGCGTTCAGCCGGGCAATAGCGAGCACGAGTTTCTGGTCGATGAGATCGATCTCTTCGATGCCTCCAGCCAGGCCACTCTCAACGATACCTTCTTCTGTATGGGAACATCGATCACAGCCCTGGCCTTCAATCGCTTCAATGAGAATCGGCCTGCTCTCCCCGATCTGGTCCACGCTGCTTATCCTGACGATTTCCCCGCCCTGGTCAACGGGGGCATCGGCGGACAGACAAGCGATGGGATGCTTCAGCAACTGGATACATTGCTGGCGCTCAATCCCGACATGCACTATTGGCTCATCGAAGTAGGGACCAACGATGCCTTCGGTCAGGTTGATCCGGCCACCTATCGCCTGACGCTGCAGCGCCTGGTGGCACGCATTCAACAGGCCGGCCATGTGCCGATTCTGGCGCTGGCCCCGGCCAGCAACAGGCCCAGTGATGGCGACGCTCTGAATGCAGAGATCCAGCGGTTGAATAGCATTGTTCTGGAGATTACGCAGAGCGCTGGACTGATGAGGGGGCCAGACCTTTACACCCTTTTCCGCACCCATCCGGCCTATTTCAGCGAGGACGGCGTTCACCCCAACGCCGCCGGCATCGTCGCCATCAATCGCGCCTGGTTCGAGGCCCTGCGTTCCGACGGCCTCTGGCGCTAGTCGCGGCTTTGGCGCACCCGCTCCAGGCTCCCCTTCGTCCTGCACTCTTTTGCTTTGCAGGGAAGGGAAAAGAGCTGACCGGGGCCAGTCGGGCTGGCAGACCCAGGAGAGACGGCAGGGCCAGAGGGCAAGCGCCCCCCTCGCTCACCCTCTACCAGGATGCCGCGCCTCGTCCCGTTCGCCTCCTTCCTTAGCGCAGGCTGTTCTTGCTCGCTCGTAGTCAGGTCACCTGGTTCAGCTCAGCAGATTCAGCGAAGCCTGGCCGGCCTCCGCTCCCTTCGCCAGGCGCCGAACCACGGGCAGTCGATCCGTCTCTTCATCATCCTGGGCCGGAACCACGGCCTCGCTGGCACCGGCCACTGCCTCACCCTGATTCTGCCGTTCACTCTCGGCCTCTACCACAGCCTTCAGCGAAGCCTGGCCGGCCTCCGCTCCCTTCGCCAGGCGCCGGCGCCGAACCACGGGCAGTCGATCCGTCTCTTCATCATCCTGGGCCGGAACCACGGCCTCGCCGGCGCCGGCCACTGCCTCACTCTGATTCTGCCGTTCACTCTCGGCCCCTACCACAGCCTCTGGAGCCAGCAGCGCCTCCGCCGCCGGCTCGTCCCCACTCCTACCGCGGCGACGGAGCACCGCGTCAACCAGGCTCCTCAGATCGGAGCGAGGAATTGTGCGCAGCACGGTTGCCGCCGCCAGATAGACAACGATCGCCACGGGCACAAGCGCCAGAATCGACCAGGAGCGCAAGAGCCAGACCACCAGAGCCATGATCAGGCTGGCCCCCAGAGCTTTCAGAGCCACGGCCAGGCTCGCCCGCGGCCACAAGGTGCGGGGGATAAAGCCAAGGAAGGGACCGATAAAGAGCAGCTCCGTCAGCGAGGTCACCAGGGCCGCCCCATTCTGTTGGTAGAGAGGGATCAGCACCAGATTCAGGGAGAGATTAAAGACCAGGGCCACTCCGGCCATCAGCGTCATCTTGCGCTCCTGATGGATGCTCACCAGGACCGTGCTGAGAACCATATTCACGTAGAGGAAGACCAGACCGGGGGCCAGCAGCTGGAGGACAGCAAACGAGTGGATAAACTCAGGGCGATGATAGAGAAAGCCAATAATGTTAGGAGCCGCCACCACCATCAGCACCGCGGTCGGAATACTACAGAAGAGGAGAAAATTCAGCGACTTCTCGATCGCCAGGCGCAGAGCATCCTGCGCCTGCACAGCCAGCTTCGAAAAAACGGGGTACATAATGGCGGCAATTACCAGACTGGGCAGGAAATTCAAGGTATCGAAGAGGCGATAGCCAGCCCCATACCAGCCGACCATAGCGTCGTTGCCCAGGAGCGAGAGCAGGACCACGTCGAGGCGATAGTAGAGCACCCCCAGCACGCCGTAGATCAGGAAAGGCAGGCTAGAGCGCAACAGCAGGCGAATCGTTGCCCCATCCCAGAGCGGACGGAAGCCAACCCAGCGAAAGAAGCAGAGGGCCTGCCAGAGCATATTCAAGAGCGCGCCGCCGCAGAGAACCCAGGCCATCGCTATCACCCCGGCCCCATGCTTCAGGAGGAGGTAGCCCAGGAAGGCCGAAGAAGCCTTCTCCAAAATCGTGCCCACCACCGGCGCCACATTGCGCTCAAAGGCATAGTGCGCAGCAGCAAAAGCCGTCCCCACGCCCGTCCAGAGCAACGTCAGTCCGCTGATCATGACCAGTAGACGTACCTCACCATCATAGTGCAGTAGCCAGGGGATCAGCAGGAGCAAAGCATAGAGCAAGCCCCAGACAACCACCTTGATGAGCAGAGTATTCGCCAGATAGCGTATAGCCCGCCCCGGTTCCTGAGCAACATCGCGCGTCAACTGCTGGTTAAAGCCCTGCTCCATAGGGAAACCAACCAGAAGGGCGAGCGTCGTTGCAAAATAGAGTTCCCCAAACTTCACATCGCCCAGGAAGCGCCCATAGGCAATCGTCAACAGCAAGGTTGAGGTCCAGGTAATAGCCTGGCCCCCCAGGGAGATCAGGGTATTATAGACCACACGGCGCAAGCGCTGCATACCCAAGCACCTTTCAACGCCTGTCTTCAGATAGAGACTCTGACCTGACCACGCGAGCGGCGCGCTCTCGGCACGGCCCTCTTAAGGTATAGCAGCCCAGGGTGATGATGAGATAACGATGAGGGTAGAGAAGGAGTGATCTTCGGCCTCCTGCTCCTGAACGGCGAACCAGGCAACAAGCGGCAGCAGAACCAGGCTGCGTCGAGCCGGGCTGGTCAGGGTCAGCCTCGCCCAAGCGCATTACTGGACAGGAGCGCAGCAGCTCTCTATAATGAAGCACGCCCGGTAGAAGAGCAGCCGGCCAGAGCAGGGGCTGCCGAGCACCAGGATAGCCAGGGAGAGAAGGACTGACCGGCCCAATTGCCTGGCGTCGATAAGAGAGCAGTACGGGAGATGAAACTGCCAGCAGCCCTACTGCACGCCAGAAGTGACAGGGGCTGCTCTGTCACCGTGGTGAATGACCTCGCCTGGAGTGCCTTTGCTAGTCTGCTTTTGCTTGAGTGCCAAACGATGCCTATCGATGTTTTGGAGCGAGAGACAACGCTCTCGGATGAGGCGCTGGTGCGGCGCTGCAAGGAGGAACTTCCCCAGATCACCAGCAGCTTTGAGCTGCTGGTCGCTCGTCATATGCAGCGCGTCTATACGCTTGTCTATAAGATCATCAACAACAATGAGGAAGCCGAGGACCTGACGCAGGAGGTCTTTCTCAAGGTCTATCGCGCGCTGCCGCGCTTCGACATGCAATGCGCCTTTACAACCTGGCTCTACCGCATCGCTACCAATACGGCGCTGGATGCCCTGGAGCGTACTCAGCGGCAGCGGCAGCAGACGATCCAGATCAGTCGCGCTCGCACTCGCTCGCAAGCCCCTGGCGAGCCAGGCGAGTTGAACCTCAGCGAGCTACCAGCGCCAGGGCCAGCGCCCGAGGAGCTGGTGCTGCGGCGCGAGCTGCGCGACTGTATCAACCGTGTGCTGCGCCGCCTGGATCGCGAGCAGGTGCGGGTTCTGCTGCTGCGCGATCTGGAGGATATGAGCTATGAGGAGCTGTCTCAGGTTCTACAGGCCAGGTTGAGCGCAGTGAAGATGCGCGTCCACCGCGCGCGTCTGGCTTTTAAGGAACTCTTCGGCGAATTCTGTGGAAAGATCTATCAGGTTCTATCTTCTTCATCTCAGAAGAATCGTCACCAAAAGCGAGAGGAGTAACGCCTGTCATGAATTGTGAAGAGCTGTCGCGGTTGCTGCCGGACCTCGTGGAGGGGACCCTACCGCCAGCGTTGCAGGCTGAGG
Organism: Thermogemmatispora onikobensis; assembly: GCF_001748285.1. Taxonomy (NCBI): domain Bacteria; kingdom Bacillati; phylum Chloroflexota; class Ktedonobacteria; order Thermogemmatisporales; family Thermogemmatisporaceae; genus Thermogemmatispora; species Thermogemmatispora onikobensis. The sequence continues at coordinate 27,342 of NZ_BDGT01000029.1, forward strand.
CTGAGGCAGCATTGCCTGGCTGCCCAGAATGCCAGCGAGAGCTAGAGCTGGCGCGTCAGGTGCGAACCTTGCTGAACGAGCTGCAGGCACAATACGCTGGCCTGCGCCTTCCTCCAGACTTCGAGCGGCGCCTGCTGGCTCGCATCCACACCGAGCAGAGCAGCCTGGAGTTGCTCGATCTCTCTTCTCAGACGCTGCTGCAGTGGCTGATCGATTTACTCAACTTGATTGGGGCCTTGCTCGATCCAACCACGGGCGCCCTGCGCCTGCAGACTCAACCCGTCTGATGGTGCACAGTAGAGGTGGTGGTCTTCTATGAGCTTGCAACCGTTACTGCAGTCGCTGCTGAGTGTAGGCACCAGCCTGCTGGCCTTCGTTCCTCGCCTGGTGAACGGTCTCATTGTTTTGTTGGTCGGCTACCTGCTGAGCTGGCTGGTGCGCTGGCTCCTGCGCTTCCTGTTCCGCCAGATGCGCCTGGAATTGCTCTTTGAACGTATCGGGCTGAGGCGCTCGCTGGCAGCACTTGGCATCCGCATTCCTCTGAGCGAGCTGCTGGCCCAGCTGGTCTTTTTCTTTTTGTTGCTGAGCTTCTCGATCCAGGCCGTGGAGCTGATGGGGCTGACCCCGGTGGCGGCCCTCCTCCAGGCCGTTCTGCTCTTCTTGCCCCGGGCTATCAGCGCCGCCCTCTTGCTCTTGCTCGGCTCGCTCCTGGCTCGCTTGCTGGGGAATACAGTAACCGCGGTGGCCCGCAATGTGAATATCGCTTACGCTGGCGCGCTGGGCAGGTTGATCGAGTATACGGTGGTGGCCTTCCTGTGCGTGCTGGCTCTGGCGACTCTCGGTGTTGAGACGACGCTGCTGACGACGAGCCTGACCATCATTGTGGCCGCGGCGGGCCTGGCCATTGCACTGACCTTCGCCTTTGGAACGCGCGAGGTAGCTCGCCATGTGATCGCCGGCTACTATGTGCGCCAGCAGTTCCGACGCGGTCAGCGGCTGACACTGGGCGATTATAGCGGTACGCTGCAGACGACGAGCGGGGCCTATACGACGCTAGAGATCCAGGCCGAGGATGGCAGCCGTCGCCTGCTCGCTTTGCCCAATGCCTTGCTGCTGCAGGGAGTGACCATCAGCGAGGAGCCTCCTCCTGCCCGCACCACTACAGCGGAGACGCCAGGCCCGGGCGAGGCTCCGGCTGCAGGTCAGGCACCCTCTGCTCCCGCGGGTGAACAAGGCACCGAGCCAGCATCTGGGCCAGGGCCTGGCCCTGGCCAGAGCTGAGCGGAGCGGACCGGACCGCTCGACAGGCTCGGCCTTCGCGTGCGCAGCGGAGCTGTCGAGCGCGCGGTCATCGTGAGCGTCCCATGAAAGGAAGAAAGGAGAGACAAGCAAACTATGCACTTCGGGGTAATTGTCCCACAGGGTTGGCGCCTGGACCTGGTGGCTGTCCCTGATCCCGTGGAGGCCTATGAGGCGATGACCCGCGTCGCTCGTGAGGCGGAAACCCTCGGTTTTCGCTCGGTCTGGCTCTACGACCACTTTCATACAGTACCTGTTCCCACGCAAGAGGTGACCTTCGAAGCGTGGATGTCTACCGCCGCCCTGGCACGCGATACACAGCGCGTGCGTATCGGGCAGATCGTGACGTGCAATAGCTATCGCCATCCAGCCGTACTGGCCAAGATGGCCAGTACGGTCGATGTGCTGAGCCACGGTCGCTTGATCCTGGGGATCGGCGCCGGCTGGTATGAGCAGGAGTATCGCGCTTACGGTTACGAGTTCCCTTCCACTGCGGAGCGCCTGGCACGCCTGGGCGAGGCGCTCCAGGTATTGCTGGCTATGTGGACCCAGGAGGAGGCCTATTTCGAGGGCCGCTATTATCAGGTGCGCGGGGCCATTAATCAGCCCAAGGGCCTGCAGCGTCCGCATATCCCGATCTTGATCGGCGGCAGCGGCGAGAAGGTGACGCTGCGCCTGGTGGCCCTCTATGGCGATGCCTGCAATTTGGGCGGCGACGTCGAAACAGTTCGCCATAAGCTGGCGGTGCTGCGTCAACACTGCGAGGCCGTGGGCCGCGATTATGAGAGTATCTGGCGCACGGTGATTATCGATGAGTGCGCCATCGCTGAGAGTGAGGCGGAGGCGGTGGCCAAGTTGCGCCCCGAGCAGCGCGCTAATTTGGAGCACCTGCGCCGTACCCAACTGATCGGTACTCCGGAGACCATCCGCTCCCGTATCGCTGAATATGAGGCTTTGGGTATCCAGGAGTTGATTATTCATTTTGTTGATGCCGCCACCAATCTCGAAGGGCTGCGGCTCTTTGCCCGTACTTGCCTGTCCGTCTGATCAGATATTAGATCTGATCGACTTATTCCGCTTCCCGAAAGCTACCCACCGACTCTTTGGGAGCATATCTATGTCGCCGAGTCTTCTTGCTTCCACACGGAACATAGGTGGATTCGGCCTTCTACTGGGATGCCTGGTCCGATCAATGGGACGGGTGGTATCAGGCCCAGCATAGCAATGGATACTATTGGGGTTCTAACTACACCAGTATAACCGCCTGGACTGATGCGGTCCACGAGAACGATGTGTTCTGCGCGCTCCAAAGCACATACGTGACCTACAGCGATAACAATTTGGTCGCGCACGGGCCAGGAAGCGTCGGCGGGTATGTGTCAACGTGGGACAGCGGAGGCTGCTCTTCCTGGCTACACTACGACTCATTCGTTAGTGGCGGCGCGTAGGTGCAGGCGCAGACACTGCCTCACTCTGGCTTGGGAAAGGGAACACTCTTATGTACAGGCAAAGTATCATGCGGGCATGTGGGGCCGCGCTCGCGCTCATGGCCCTTGTTCTTGGCGCAGGAGTCGCCCAGGCAGCCCCAGCTACTCCTACGTGTGGCATGACTCGCAGCGTCCCAATGATCGTCGGTCCAGTTCACTGCATCACGTCTCCGCAGGTCTATCGGACACCGAATGCCCAGTTCTTCGATCTCACGCGCTTGCCGCTCCACCTTCTCGCACCGGGCTACTACGTTGTAGACGGCCAGGCCGTCGGCAGCCACTACGAATACGCTTATGACTTGCACGCATCCCACGGGTCAGCGGTCGCAGCCATCGAAGTGGCAATTGATCCTGTTGCGCATACCGAGCTGATCGAGGTTGGCGTACCGGCGGCAGACTCATCAACCGCTCCACAAGCGCCCGCGACAGGCGGATCTGCGCGGAATGAGAAACAGGTGCAACCATCGAATCTCATCTGGTACAGCTCTGAAAGGCGCTGTTTCATCAGGAGGTCTGCAACATGAGAACACTCCAGCGGATCGAGGGTCTGAGCGGTGCATTTGCCAGCCTCCTGGGGCTGGCGGGCCTCCTCGTCGTGATCTTTGCACCACTTGGCACGTATGGCCGCACCAGCACCATAGTGGTCACCCCTGGATCGGGACCAGGCACGGCTGGCCCGACGACCACTCGGTCGGTCAGTCTGGTAGCAACAGGCATCTCGGCAACGGCGGCATACTTCCTTGCCTTCATCGCGCTCGTGATCCTTGGCATTGGCATCAGCGCAATCGTGCACAGCCAGACCCATTCTAACGCATGGCGGGCGATCCTGTGGCTCACCACTGCTTTGCTCCTGGCTGGTGTCGTCGTCGCGATACTGAGTGTCGGCCCCTTCCTCTTGCCAAGTCTGCTCCTGGCTTTAGTAGCGTCGGTGCTGGCCGGCCTCAATCGGCCCACGGCAGCCTAGCAGGGGGGAGACTGCTCCTCTGCCGAGTTTTTCTAGCTTTTCCTTCCTCAGCTGACAAGTTGCAGGAATAGAGAGATGCAGACAATGCTTACCAGGGAAGTGTGATCATGTTCTGTACTCACTGTGGCGCCGTTAATGTCGAGGAAGCCTCTTGCTGTCAGCAGTGTGGTCAGCCCTTGCCTGCCGCCACGCCAGCTTCAACCACTACTCCCCCCCTCGCTGTGGCCAGCGAGAGTGAGCAGACCTCATCATCGTCCGCCGGCCAGGAGGCAGCGAATCAGGCAGATCGGAAACTGGCCTCAGAGGCGACGCTCTCTCATCAGTTGCAGCCCCCTGCTTCGCACACGAGTGGCATTGGCATTTCCAAGCCGCCAGCCGGGTCTGCGACTACCGCCAGGAGCCAGATGGTCTCTGGTCCCGCTCGTACACAGCCGGAGTGGCCACTCAGGACTCTGGTTGCCCACGGCATCATGCCTTTGCGGCGAGATCAGGCGAGTATGGTGATGCTGATCGGCTGCGCTGCCGGCGTGGTGGGCTTCTTTTTGCCGTGGATTCAGCTGGATGGCTTTGATCCTCTCCTGCCAGCGCATTTCTCTATCAGCGGCCCCAATTTCGGGTTGATGACCTGGCTGCTGCTGCTGGCGCTGGTGTTGCAGGCTGCTCTGGCAGCAGGAGAGTCCTGGTTTCTGAAGAATAATCCGCGGCTGGTGGTCTGGCTACCGGCCCTTCCCTTGATCATTGGCTCATTCGTTCTGGCAATCGCAGTCTATACGCTCGGCATTGGCTTCCGCTTAGAGGGTTTGCTGGACCTGGTCAGGCCTCCTGCAGGGTCGATGCCAACTGAGGCGGGACCCAATATCGGAATCGGGCCAGGCACTTACCTGACGTTGCTCGGGAGCCTTATTGTGCTGGGGAGTGGCGCCTATCGCCTGGCTCGCTTACTGCTGCAGGCCCGTTTCCCGCAATAATGGTCCCCGACCGGGACAGGACCAGGCTACAGAATCTGCCTGAAGCGGGCCGGGTCGCCTGGTCAGGGAGGCTTCAGGATCTCTACCTCAGCCCGCTCAGCCTCAGCTTCAGGGGAGAGAAAGGTCAGCAGGCGCTCCCCTTCGGCGAGGAGTTCATCGCACTGGTCCGCCGATAGCGTGGCGAAGGGCGTGATGAGGAGCTTGCTGTGCCCGTGCTGTCGCTGGATGGTCCAGGTGCCGGCAACGAAGCCGTCGACAAGAATGGTTGACAGCACGCGCCCAGGTGGCAGCAGGACAGCTTGACGGTAGCTGGCTGGTAGGATACGCTCGCGCCTGGCATAGGCAAGGAGCACGTTGTCGAAGTCGGGGAGAAAGCGCACCGGCGCAGGCATGTCTGCCGGTGGCAAAGGTTGATCAGGGAGATCAAATAGCTCTTGACCTTGCTCATCGCGATAGAGGTGCAGCTCAGCGCGCATTGAGCGCAGAACCGGCTTCAGGTTGCCCAGGCCCGACCAGGTCTGCAGGTCCTTGAGGCTGGCTGGTCCAAAGGCCGCCAGGTAGCGCCGTACCAGCAGGCGTAGACCCTCCTCGGGCGGCCACGGCTCTCCTTCTTCACGAAGCCAATCGAAGGCAGTAGCATAGTGCGGGTTGTGGCTGAAGCCCCAGGCACCTTGATCGGGGACCTGGACCAGAGGAAGCTGCATGCGCACGAGATAGGCGATGTGGGCCGGCTCCAGCTCAGGAAAACGCTCGGCCAGACGCTGACGGAGGACTGCGAAGGTAGCAGGACCTTCCCGCAGCAGGCTTCGCGCCTCCTCCACGACAGCAGCCTGGATGGCAGGATCTCCTCCGCGACGAAAGAAGGACTGGAGCGAGCGAGTGAGAGCCGGCTGTAGAGCCAGACGGAAGCGCAAATAGTCGGCAGCGCTCACCAGATGCAGAGTGGCGCGCATCAGGGTGGCGCGGACGATCTTCCGCTGCTGAAGAAGATGAAGCAGCTCCTGATGATGAAAATGGCGCAGACGTGTCCAGAGTCCTATAAACGGCGGTGCAGGCAACTGAGCCTGCAGGCCAACCAGGTGCTCACTGGCCTCCAACGGAGACACCTCAACCCGCTCCAGGAGCCACTGGCGGGCCAGCGTGGCGCGATTGAGCTGACGCCGATTCAGGACAGGCTTGGTCATTGACCGACAAGATCCTCCCCTTTTCCTTCTTTCTTCCTGAGATTATTCTTTCTCATTCTCTTCCAGGTGGAAAGCGTGCATCAGGCCAGGCCGGCTCTTGAGGCCCGCTGGGAGAGCATTGCCTCCGACCTTCGCTCTATGCTATCCTGCAAACAAGACCTGGCATGCGGGGCGACGAGTGCTGATGCATTCCTCACCCCGCTCAGGCTAGCAAGTAACACAACGATTAGAGAGAGGATACGCAGGCAGCAGAGAGAGCGAGGCCGGAGAGGGAAAACTGTGCGTCCTGAAAAAGCCCACGTTCTTACCATTTACCTCGGCGAATCGGATCAATGGCACGGGCAGCCGCTCTACGTCGCCATGCTGCAGTTGCTACGCGAGGAGGGCTGCGCTGGGGCCACAGCCATGCGGGCGATAGCTGGCTACGGTGCAAGCGCGCGACTGCATGCGAGTCAGGGACTACGCTGGTCTTCGGATGCGAGCATCGTCATCCAGGTCATCGATCAACCAGCGCGCATCGAGCGTCTGCTCCCGCGCCTGAGCGCCATGCTGCGCGGCGGTCTGATCACCCTGCACGAGACCGAGGTGGTTCATGTAACACCTCCCCTGCTCGCGGGCTTGCCGGCTCGTCGTCCGGTGCGTCAGGCGATGGTCACCGGTCTGATTACCGTCGAACCGGAAACGCCATTGGCCCAGGTGCTCGCGCTCTTATTGAGGGCGCCTTTCCGCGCTCTGCCAGTAGTCGACCGGGAGCGGCATCTCCTCGGCCTCATTACCACCGGCGACCTGATCAGGTCGGGTGCTCTGCCGCTGCGTCGCGGTTTGGTGCGCACGGCGCTCGCCCTCGACGAGGCAACTGCCCAGCAGATGCGTACCCCTTTGACGCAGGCCGAGCAGAGTGCGCGTACTGCAGCAGACGTCATGAATCGGCAGGTGCGTACGGTGCGCCCTGAGCAATCGCTGCGTGAGGCGGCTCGGCTCATGGTGGAGACAGGCTTGCGTCGCTTGCCGGTCGTAGACCGCGATCAGCACCTGGTTGGCATGCTTTCACGCACAGACCTGCTGCGCGCAGCGGCCACCAGTCCCCTGGCAAGCGAAGCCGAGGAGAGGGAGTCAGCGCCAACGGGCGGCGTTACGAGGCAGGCCAACAGCTCCGCCGCCTCGGCGCCGGTCAGGGACTATCTGCGCTCCGAGGTAGCTACCGTGCACGAGGATGCGCCGCTGACGGAGGTGTTTGAGGCCCTCCTGCAGTCGCCGCTGAAGCGCGTGGTGGTCATTGACGATGGGCAGCATGTTCGGGGGATCATCAGCGATGTCGATCTGCTGGCGAGCTTGCAGGAGGAGCTGCGTCCCCGTCTCTTGTCCTGGTTGAGCGGACTGGCACGGGGTCGGGAGCAGCACGTCTCTGGAGCCAGCACCTCTTTAGGCCCTCAGCTGCATCGCGCCGGGCGCGCGGGCGAAGTTATGAACCGCACAGTGGTGACCGTGCCTGCCACAGCGACGGTCTCAGAAGCGATTGCCCTGATGATGAGAACGGGCCGGAAGGTGTTGCCAGTGGTGGACGATGATGGGCACCTCGCTGGGATCGTTGGACGCTCTGATCTGTTGCGTGTCCTTCTGGAAGATGGTGATGATGCTTCATACTAACGGTTCTGGTCACGGAATAACTCAGCAGCAGCCGCTTTCCCGCCCTGGGAAACGGCTGCGGATCTTTGTGGGTGAGGCTGAGGAGTGGCAGGGCCGGTCTCTCTATCGAGCCATCCTGGAAGCAGCCCAGCGCCACCAGATAGCTGGGGCTACGGTCTTGCGCGGGATTGAGGGCTTCGGTCCAGATCTTCACCTGGCCAGCGAGCGCTTGCCCGATATTGCCGATAACCTGCCTTTGTTAATAGAGCTGGTTGACAGTGAGGAGCAGATAGGGCGCTTCCTGCCCGTGGTGCAGAGGATGGTGAGTCACGGTCTGATTACCGTGACGCCGGTGACGATGGTGTCCCTGTCAACCTGGCAGGAGTGGCCACGATGACGCTGCTGGCATTCGGGCAGTTGCTGGCCACAGGACTGGCGGGAGCTTTCGGCGCGTTGAGCCGTTATGTGCTCGGGCGCTTTATTGCGGAGCGGGTGACGACGGCCTTTCCGCTGGGAACGCTGGTGATCAATCTGACCGGGGCTTTCGCTATTGGGCTGGTGTTCGGGCTGACGACGGAACATGTGCTTAATGCGGCGCTCCAGGGCGTGCTGGCCACCGGCTTTCTGGGAGGCTACACGACCTTCAGTACGATGAGCTGGGAAGGGGTTGAGCTGCTGCGCGGTGGCAGTAGCTGGTTGGGCCTGCTCTACCTGGCCGGCAGTGTGCTGCTGGGCTTGCTGGCCGCGGCCTGTGGTCTGGCCCTGGGGAGGTGGCTCTAGTGGCTCAGGGACTTTCGGCACGGCGGCGTCTGGGGGCGGTCGCCCTGGGCGGCTTCTGCGGGACGCTGGCGCGGGCTTCGCTCAGTCCCCTCTTGCAAGCCTGGTTTGGCAAGAGTTGGCCGTACGATATTTTGCTGATCAATCTCAGCGGTGCTTTTGCTCTGGCACTGGTCACGGTCCTGGCGGAGGCCACTTTTCTGATTGGGCCTACCCGCCGCCTGTTGATGGCGGTTGGCTTTTTGGGGGCTTATACGACTTTCAGCAGCCTGGCTCTGGGGGATGTCTTGCTTTTGGCCGCCGGGCGCTGGCTGGCGGCGGTGCTTTACCTGCTCCTGAGCCTGGGTGGTGGCATAGCGGCGGTGCTGCTCGGCACCTGGCTGGGAGAGCGCTGTCTGGCCCTGCGGCGTTGGTGGCACGGGCGCCGTGCGCGCCAATCACGGCCCCGGACCAGGTCCTCGCCGGGCCGGCTGTCGGTGGCCGGTCAGACGCAGGCTGGGCGGGCGACAGCCAGGACCTCAGCCGGTCCGGCTGCGCCGCCGTCAACGATCCAGTCCAACCCCGGCCCGCGGGACGAGCCTTCGTAAGCGGGGCCAGCTCAGGATCTTCCTGGGGCCGCGATGGTCAGATTGAAGGTAGCGCTAACGTCGTCGAAGCCGAGGCGTCTGACAATCAGCGTGAGCTGCCAGTGGCCACTCATGCTGATGACGCTGGCGACAGCGCGGTAGCGGCCCGGTTGGCCCGCGATCGGACGAAGAGGGATCTCCTGGATGCCCATCGTCATATCGGTCATGGTGCAACGCAGAATGAGGCTGTCGTTCGGTCCGAGCCTGAGCGGGCGACCTGTGCTATCACGCAGGTCGACGGCGAACGTGTTGGTACCCACCTGGCCAGGATTGATGATGAAGCTGTAGTTGAGGTCGCCCATGTGCCCCTGATAGAGTGCAGGCCCCTGGCTGGAGCCAGAGCCAGCGGTCACGCTGGCCACAGGCGGGCTGAGGCTGGTCAGGACGCCTACGACGATTAGGAGTAGCACGGCCAGTGTGCCTTCCCAGCGTAGGGCGCGTACAAAGAGGCGCTGCAGACGCCCGGCAGCCAGCGAGGCGGCCCCACGTTCACGGTCGGGCTGACGAGCCAGACGCCGCAGGCGAGGCCCGATGAAGAGACCATTGAGTCCCCCCAACAGGAGAAGCAAGGCGAAAGCCAGCGTCTTGCCCAGCAAAGCCCGCCCGTAGTCGCTGCCGAAGAGGGCCGCCGGCGAGGGCAGGAGCAAGAGAGCCTCCAGTCCGCTAGCCAGAGCCAGCAACAGCACCGCTGGTATCGCCAGCCGGGTAAAGCGACCGATCAGACCAGCCAGCAGGCGTGTGCGGTCTCCGGTGCCTGGTCTGAGCTTGCCCAGGGCCGGGGGCAGCAGGATCATCAGCCCCAGTAGCGGGCCGATCCAGATGGCACTTGCCGCCAGATGGAGCAGGTTGAGCGGCAACAAGAGCAGCGCCTGGCGGCTGGCAGCAGCGTGTGAGTTGAGGATCTCGGTGAGCATGAGCAGACCGGCCAGCGGTAGCAGTCCTTTGAGTGGCCAGCTGCGCCACCAGCCATACCGACGGCGCAGCAGCACGATCCAACAGCCCCAGACGAGCAGCAGCGGCCCCAGACGGGCGAGCCAGAGGGTGCCGAAACGACTGCGGACGATCTCGCCGAGCATGCCCCCATTGCTGAGCAGTTGCCAGGGAGGCAGGCCGCTGAAGATCCAGCCTTGATAGCACCAGAAAGCCAGCCAGCCGAGGCTGAGGGCGAGCAGGATCGCCAGCAGGTAGATCTTGCTGAGGCGCTGCATCAGCTGCTCAGCTGCCGCCAGTTCTGGCCCGACCTCTTTCCTGATTCGGATAACGGTAGGGCGCCAGATGAGGAGCAGCGAGAGAGGAAGACCGGCCAGGGCACAGAGGCCGAGGATATTGAGCCAGCGGATGCCCACGCTCCAGAGAGTAAGGTTGGCACTGGTGGGAGCGAACTGGTTGAGCAGGGCATCGGTATTGGGAGACAGCGGGCCAGCCCCGACAACGAAGCTGAAGCTGCCTGTGACCTCGTGACCGTCTTCGGCAGAGACGTTATGGAAGAGGACGGTATAGGCCCCGTCGGATAGATGTGGAGGGAGGTCAACGACCAGAGCGTAAGGATCACCAGGTACTGCCCGGCTGTCGCGGAGGTCGACACGCTGCCGCTGCTGGTTCCAGACCTGCAGCTCGCTGAAGGCAGGTTCGATACGCTCCGTAAACCAGACCCTGATCTGGCGTGGGGCCTGCCCACTGGGTAGGCGGGCATTGGCGGCTGGAATGCTGTGATCATACTGGGCATGCAGAGGGCGCAGGGCATGTGCCTGGGCGTTACCCGGCCCAAAGGCCAGGCCCAGGACCAGTACGCAGAGCGCTCCCCACCACAAGAGCAAGCGCTGTACCCTTGTTCGCCAGGAGTAGAGCCTCCTGCCTGAGTGACGTCCTCGCTGGTGCATCGTATTTGCTCACCCAAGAGGGCTCAGGCGCTCCAGACCTTGGCTCAGCGGGGGAGCCGTAGTCAAGCAAGACTGGAGCGCCTGAGCCATACGACAACGTCAGAGAGAGGGAAAGGGGATATGTGGGTCGTGCGTCAGAGATCAGAGAGCGGCCTGGCTTAGCCGCGCAGGCGTTCCTCTAGCGCTGGGGACGCCTCGCTGCTGCAACCCGTGACCGCAGAGGGCACAGTGCGGCGCCAGGCAATGAGTGCGAACAGGAGTCCCCCCAACCCCAAGAGCGTCCCGGCCACTCCCAGGCCAGTGGCCAGCGTGGCGCGGCTCTCCGCCGCCTGGAGCTGGTTGGGGCCACGCTCTGTAGAGGTGGCTGCACTGCTGCTGGCCTGCTCCGGATAGGCTGGAATGACCTTCACGTCGCTAAAGGTGTTGGGGCCACTGGTGAAGGTTTCGTCTATCTTGAGGCCCTCCAAAGTGCCAAAGATATGGAATGTATAGGTGCCGGGCTGGCTGGGCATGAAATAGGCAACGTATTTGCCTGGCTGGCCCCAGCGCGCTTGAATGGGAACACTGAGCGGGCTGGAGGAGCCAAAGCGCACCTCGAATTTAAGGGTCTTCTCGGCCCCAACGACAGGATTGGCCAACGTTGGGCCAGTGCTCATGCTCATGTTTCCCATGCCGTTCTGCTGGTTGGTAGTGTAGGTGCATTCGTTGCCCTTACAGATGGTGAGATCCAGGCTATTCTGCTGCTGTGCATAGGCCGGCTCGTTGAGGAAGCCGACAATGAAGGTATAAGGGCCAACGTGGCGGCGCTCGTGGGCCGCCGCCACGCTTGTAGTCAAGAGCAAGCAGACAAGGGCCAGACTGAGAGCCAGCGCTCCTATGCGTAGCAGTCTCCTAATGAAAGCCATGAGACGATACTCCTTCCTTCCCTGCCGGGCTGATGATCTTCCGCTGGCTGAGCACGCACTTAAAGAGACACCGGCACTGATACGCTCATGGTGCCCGTGTTCTTCAGTTCAGCAGGTAAGAGAGAAGCGGCTGGCAGCAGAACGACGCTACCATCCCTGCCCTCTGAGCGATCTCCCTGGCCTATGGCCGCTGGCCAGAGAGATCGCCAGACCGCCTCAGTTTTTGGTTGGAGGGTCGCCGCCAGGCCAGGGGTCAACCTGTGGGGATCGCGCTTACCTGCCATCTCTATCTGTTGACAGAGAAGAGCATAGGGCAAAGGCAGAGATTTGTGTATTGGGAGTATGCCCTATTCTGGCCAGCAGCAGGCCCTACGGCTTTTTCCCAGGGAGTAAGCGCTTTGAGGGGATGCCCTCGGCCCTTCTTCGGCATTCTACCGGAAGGAAGGCAACCGAGGCGGTCTTTGCCAGGCCGAAGATGGCAAAAATGACAGCAGAAAAGCAGGGCGAGCAGGTGACAACTCAGGCTCAGTCACGCTTTAGAGGACCTGGCCCAGCCTTCCACAGGCGGCCATCTTCCGGTTATACTGAGAAAGCAAGGAAGGAGGTTCCATGAAGATGGCCGACAGCAGCCGCTCTAGCTCAGAGCACCCCTTTCCCCCCCCGAAGCCCGTTCCCACCCCTGACGAGGCCTCGCGCCCCTTCTTCGCCGGGGCCAGAGAGCGACAGCTGATGCTGCAGCGCTGCAGCGCCTGTGGTCGCTGGCTCTGGCCGGTCAAGGCGCGCTGCCCCGAGTGCTGGAGTCCGGCCCTGAACTGGACGCCAGCCAGCGGCAAAGGCACCCTCTACAGCTTCGCCCTCATGCACCAGCTCTATCATCCCGCCTTCGCCAGCGAGCTGCCCTACATCATCGCCGCCATCGACCTGGCCGAGGGCGTGCGCATCACCAGCACCATCGTCGGCTGCTCGCCAGACGAGCTGCGCATCGGCATGCCTCTGGAGGTTACCTTTGAACAGCTCAGTGAGGAGATCACGCTTCCCAAGTTCCGGCCCGCTGCCAGACCGGGCGGGGACAGCGACCAGTGAAGTGAGCAGGGTAGTCCGGTCGGTCGATAGGTCCGTCAACTGTTTTTGATGCGAGGAGGCACCAGTGACGAACTATCAATATGTGCTCTACGAGAAGAAAGATCATGTCGCCTATGTAACCATCAATCGCCCCGAGGTGATGAACGCCCTCCACGCCGCGGCCAACCAGGAGCTGACGGCGGTCTTCCGCGACTTTGTGGCCGATGAAGCGGCCTGGGTGGCCATCCTGACCGGAGCGGGCGAGCGCGCTTTCTGCGCCGGCAACGACCTGAAGGCAACGGCAGAGGCGACCGCCCGTGGCGAGGCACCCCTGACGAGTCGCCAGCAGCAGGATGGGGAGCCGGTCTATTTCGGCGGACTGATCGGGCTGCACTGCCCGAAGCCGATCATTGCCGCCGTCAATGGCGTCGCCGCCGGCGGCGGTTTCGAGCTGGCCCTGGCTTGCGACCTGATCATCGCTGCCGAGCAGGCCCGCTTTGCCTTGCCGGAGCCGCGCGTTGGCCTGATCGCCGCCGCCGGTGGCATGCACCGCCTGCCGCAGCAGCTTCCGCTCAAGATCGCGATGGGCCTGCTTCTGACGGGCAAGTGGCTCTCCGCCCAGGAGGCCGCTCACTACGGCCTGGTGAATGAGGTGGTGCCGCTGGAACGCCTGCGCGAAACGGCGGAGCGCTGGGCCGCTGAGATCCTGGAGTGCTCTCCTTTGAGCGTGCGCCTGACCAAAGAGTCGGTGCTGGCCGGCCTGGGACGCCCAATCGAGGAGGCGATGGCTGCCGACCAGGAACGGCTGCGCCTCCTGCTGGCCTCCGAGGACTTCCGCGAGGGGCCGCGCGCCTTCGTCGAGAAGCGGAAGCCTCAATGGAAGGGACGCTAGGAGCCAGCCAGTGACCAGAACTGGCTGAGAGCAACGCTTCTGACCACGCAAGCAGAAAGAGGCTGGAGCATATCCCCTGATGAGCATCAAAGGCAAATGTGCCATTGCCGGCCTGGGCATGACGGCAATGGGCAAAATCTACGGGCGCAGCGCCAGCGACTTCGCCATTGAGGCCGTTGAGCTGGCCCTGCAGGATGCCGGTCTGACGAAGGCCGAGGTCGATGGCCTTCTGATCAACGCCAATCTCTCACGCGAGATGCAGCTCGGACTACAGACGGCGCTGGGCCTGGAGAATCTGCGCCTGCTCAACGTTATGAGCGCCTACGGAGCCACCGCGGGTACGCTGATCCAGTATGCGACGATGGCCATCATCCACGGCCTGGCCAATGTTGTGGTGCTGGTTTTTGCCGACGCCCCTCTCAAGCCAACGCGGGGCGCTGGCGCCGCCTACGGGGCCGATCTGCTCTCGTTGCAGGGCATGGAGGGTCTGCTGGCGGCCTACGGCATCTTCGGTCCCATTCCTGGCTACGCCCTGGCCGCGCGGCGCCACATGCACCTCTTTGGCACTACCAGCGAACAGCTTGGCGCGATCGCCATTGCTCAACGGCGTTGGGCCCAGATGAATCCTGCCGCCCAGATGCGAACGCCGCTGACAATGGAGGAGTATCTGGCCTCGCGCTATGTCGTCGAGCCATTGCGCCTCTACGACTGCTGTCTGGTCTCTAACGGCGGCATCGCCGTGGTGATCACCTCTGCCGAACGCGCCCGCCAGCTGCGCCAGCCGCCGGTCTACATTCTCGGTCTGGGGCAGGCCGCCCCCGGCGGCGATGAGCGCACCGACCGGGAGCCTGGCATCTATACGGGAGCAAAGCAGTCGGGCGAGATAGCCCTGCGCATGGCCGGTATCGAGCTGAAGGATATCGATATCTGCGAGATCTACGATTGCTACACCTATACGGTGCTGGTGACGCTGGAGGACTACGGCTTCTGCGCCAAAGGCGAGGGCGGGGCCTTTGTGGCCGACGGCAAGCTGGGGCCTGGCGGATCGCTGCCGACCAATACGGGCGGCGGCCAGCTCTCGGCGTACTATATGTGGGGCTTTACGCCGCTCTCAGAGGCGATCATCCAGGCGCGGGGCCAGGCTGGCGAGCGCCAGGTACCCAAACACGACCTGATCCTGGTGAGCGGCAACGGCGGCATCTTGCAATATCACTCGACGACGATCCTGGGAACGCAGCCCGGCTGAGTGGAACGGCTGCGTGAGCCGGTCCAGACGCCGGTGTACCAGTGAGACGACCCCCTGATCGTCCAGCGCTGTGCGGGGTAGAGCGCACTCTTTCCTTTAGCTCATGCCCGCCCAGAGACGACTTCCGGCCAGTCAGTGGTGATTGGCCAGCTTTTCCTTGATCTCAGTCAGGGCCCGCCCTGCGTCAAGCCAGCGCGGGGCCAATCACTCCCTCAGCGAGGATCGCTAGAAAGAGGAGAGCCGAAGATGGATCTGACCCGTGTCTACGACCCTGAATTGCTGCCTCCCCTGGAGATCTTCCTCTCTCAGCCGCAACTGAACTGGGAGAACCTGCCGGCCTCGCGCGCGCTGCTGCAGGAGGCGATGCAGCAGGTTAAGGCCAGCTTCCCCGATTCGCCCAATATTCTGAAAGAAGACCACCAGGTCCCAGGCCCAGAGGGGGCGCCCGCGGTACCCGTGCGCCTCTACCGCCCCAAGGGCGAGCCGGCTCCTCTGCCTGGCCTGCTCTGGATTCATGGCGGTGGCTACGTGATCGGCAGCGTCGAGCAGGATGACTTGCTGGCCCAGCACCTGGCCGAGAGCGTCGGCTGCCTGGTGGCTTCGGTCGACTATCGCCTGGCCCCCGAGCGTCCTTTCCCGGCAGGAGTAGAGGACTGCTATGCGGCGCTGAAATGGCTGGCCACGCACGCCGATGAGCTGGCGGTCGATCGCACGCGCCTGGCCATCGCTGGCGCCAGCGCCGGCGGCGGCCTGACCGCGGCCCTGGCTCTGCTCACCCGTGATCGCGGCGAGGTGCCGCTGGTCTTCCAACTGCTGATTTACCCGATGCTCGACGATCGCGATGCGACGCGCTCGACGGAGCTGTTCGCGGAGGCCCCGATCTGGAACCGCGAGGATAACCGCCGCGGCTGGAGGGCCTACCTGGGCGAGGCAGCAGGCGGTCCCACAGTCTCACCCTACGCGGCGGCGGCCCGGGCCCAGGATCTGCGCGGTCTGCCTCCGGCGTTTATGGCCGTCGGCGCGGCAGAGATCTTCCTCGACGAGGACGTCGACTACGCGCTGCGTCTGGCGCACGCCGGCGTGCCCGTCGAGCTGCAGGTCTACCCACGCGCTTATCACGCCTGGGATGGTATCGCCCCCGCTTCGCGCCTGGCCCAGCAGTTCGTGGCCAACCGCGATCGGGCCTTGCGCGAGGCCCTGCATCCACGCAACCAGGCCCGCGCTCAGCAAGGTTAAGCAGGCAGCGCACAGCGCTCTTTAGCTGTTGAGCTGGAGCTGGCAGGTACCATCAGCGGCCACTTCGAGCGTGTAGTCCTCCAGAGAGGGCTCGCCGGCGGCCAGCCACTGCTCGCGCAGTCGCAGGACCTGCGACCAGAGAGGGTGCGCCCCGTAGACTTCGACGCGCCAGTGTACAGGTCGCGGTCCCTCGGCGGCAGGCACCAGAAGCAGGAGGCTCTCTTGCCAGTGCAGGCCCGTTCCGAGACCTCGCCCGGGCACCGGGTAGAGACGGCGCTCAACGCCCGGTAGATGGCGCTCCAGCCAGAGGGCGAAGGCCGACTCGTAGAGCAGCTCGTAGCTCTCTAGATCGGTCTCAGCCTCCTCCCGGCGCGGCTGTTCGCGCCAGGAGGCTAGCTCTCTGATGCGGTGGACCGTGGTGGGCGCTGCTGGCTCTTCTTCTCGCAGCTGCATAAAGAAGGCTGGCGTTCGCAGCAGGCGGCCCTCCAGGCGATCCGGCGCCACTTTCACCAGGCGGAAGAGCGGCGTCGTTAGTGGACGAAGCAGGTCGCCCACGATGATCCCTTGCGGGGCCAGTTGCTCGCGCCAGGCCGGCGGGATGCGCGGATAGCTGCCGGTCGCGATGATGCGATCATAGGGGGCCGCCGGGCCGTAGCCCTGAAGCCCGTCAGCGGTTACCACCTGGACGCGCTCGCCGTAGCCGGCCAGCCGCAGGCGCTCGGCAGCCAGGGCCGTGATCTCCTCATCAATATCGAGCGTCACCACCTGGCCGCCGGGGGCCACCAGCTCGGCCAGCAGGGCAGCGTTGTAGCCGGTGCCGGTCCCAATCTCCAGGACGCGCATACCCGGCTGTAGCGCCAGGGCTTCCAGCATGGCGGCCATAATCGATGGCATGCTGGAGGAGGAGATCGGGCGTCCCAGCTCGTCGACCTTGGTCACCAGGGCCTGATCACGGTAGACAAGAGACCGCGCCTCCTGCCGCGTCCAAACGCCGGGCTGCTCTTGCCGACAGTAGAGCGGCACAAAGTGGGCCCGCGAGACCTTGAGGAGCGCGCGGCGCACGGCTGGCGCCAGAGGATAGCCGCGCGTCTCCTCAATGCTGTTCACTAGCTCTCGACGCTCCTCGTCTTCAGTCGTTGCCGCCATAAGATCATCCACCAGAAAACTCCTTCCATCCGTATCTGCTACGACGGGTCTGCTCATTGTAACTGCACCAGTGGCCCCTCGCAGGGAAGGGCAAGGCCCTCCTTGCCAGAGCTGAGCACCTGGGCAATGGTTGCCGCAAAAGGCAGGCCCGTCTCCACCTCCAGCCATTCCCACTGCCCACCCGGATTACACTCCAGAAAGACGTAGTCGCCCTCGGGGGTCACGATCAGGTCGAGCGCCCCAAAGACCAGGCCCAGCCGCTGCACGAGCGCGACACAGCGCCTGGCCACGGCCTCGGGCAGGCTATAAGGCCGATAGCGTACCTGATAGCAGGCTGCTCGCCAGTCAAGGCGTGCCGCCTCCAGCTCTTGCGAGTCAATGCGGACAGCCAGCAGCGCCTGGCCGATAACAGTGGCGCGCACCTCGTAGGCTTTCTCGATGAGCGGCTGGAAGAGATGGGCCGTCAGGCGCACCTGCTCCAGTTCGGCCAGCCGCTCGCGCCCGACCCGACTGGTAAAAATCAGATGATAGCGGTCGCCGCCGCCGGGCAGAAAGTTGCCATGCAGGGTCTTGTAGATCATCTGCTCATGGCAGACCTCGAAGAAGAAGCTGCGCACGGCGCCGGGGTCGTTGGTAATGAGGGTTGCCGGTACGCGCAGGCCGACCTCCTGGGCGAGCTTGAGCTGAAGGGGTTTGAAACTGGCGCGCCGCTGGGCGTCCAGGGAGTTGACCCACAGGCAGTCAAGGCTGCGTAGCACGCCTCCGAAGCCACGATAGGCTTCATTCTCAAGGAAGAGCTGGATCAGCTCAGGAAAGTCCTCACGCACCTGATAGTGATGGGGGCGACGCACATAGATGCTACGAATGGCCTCCAGGTCATAGCGCTTGCCCTGGTAGCAAAAGGAGCCGCTCCAGCTGGCATCACGCAAGAGGGCAGCCAGGGTGACCGCCTGGGGGAAGGCCGCCGTATCGAGCACAAGGGCCGCGCAGCCGCAGCGCTGTAAAGCATGTTGGACGCGCCGGGCAGTGCTGTCGCCTGGGTAGCTAAGGATAAGGACGTATGGTTCCATCTAGTCGTCGTACTCCATGTCGAACTCCTCGTTGTGTAAGGGATTGGGCGACGAGGAGTCATGACCGGTCGTGTGGTAGAAGGTGATCGATGGCTCGGGCTTTCCCCCTTTGCCACCTTCATCCTCCTCGCCCCCGCCGTTGCCGACGAGGGGAATGCGACGCTCCTGGGCAAAGAAGAAGGCAAAGGGGCCGTTGGCTGGCAGGGCCAGCGCTTCAGCAGGAAGGGGCAGCTGTCTGGAGGCTTCAAGTGGTCGTTTCAGCATCCTGGATTTGCCTGCCTTTCGTCTCGTTGCCGCTCCGGCACGAGTACACGAATGCCTACGCAGTACCCAGTACCAGTCAGCCGGTGCATTCTGACCAGCCAGCCGACTGCCCCGTCCCGGTGGAACAGGGCAAGGATGGCCTGGCTCGCTCCGCGAGGTACCGGGCTGGTCAACTTACTATGTTTCCTGCATTCTATTGTAGCATAACGGCAGGGACGTTCTTTCGCACCCGAAGCCTGATATAGAGCCACATTATGAAGCAAGCTCTATTTCCGAGATTGGATAAGAAGTGTGCCAGAAATTCACACTGGACAGGCAGAGAGCTAGGGATGAGGCGTACGCAGGACGACCCGCTCAGGGGAGGCACATTGACAGCAGAGGAGTGTGATCCAACTATAATCAAGGTCACAACCACGCGCAGGCCTGGTTTTCTCTTCGAGACTGTGCACATCACCCGGAGTCCAAGGGCCGGCTCAGAAGAGAGAAAGAGAGATCCGCCCGATAGCAATACCAACTATCAAAGGCACTGAGGATATGGCAGCGATTGAACAGCAGTTTCCCTCGGAGCAGCTGAGTCTCCTGGCCGAACTGGAGAGTTGGCGCAAGGAGATCAACCGCCCGACTTACCACATGCACAAATGGTGGGCCACACGGTTGGGATCGGTTTTCCGCGCCATCTTGATCGGCGCTTTGAGCGAGGACGAACAAGATATCTGGGAAAGCTTCTATCAAGCGCTGCGTTTCCCCGGCAAGGTGGTCTTTGACCCTTTCATGGGAGCGGGAACGATCGTCGGCGAAGCGCTCAAGCTTGGCTGCTACGCCATTGGGGCTGACATCAATCCTGTCAGTGTTTTCCAGGTGCGCAAAGCTCTTGAGCCAGTCTCTCATGAGGAGCTGCTCGCCGCCTTCGAGCGGGTAGCAGCCAAAGTAGTGCAGCCGATCGGCCAGCTCTACCAAACCAGAGATCCAGAGAGCAAGCTTCCTCTTCCTCTCCTCTACGCCTTCTGGGTTATGAGCGTCCCCTGTCCTGCCTGTGGCACTCCGGTGCACCTCTTCGATACCACGATTTTCGCCAGGCACGCCTACCCGCAGCGCGTTCCCACCTGCCAATCTGTTTGTCTGGACTGCGGAACGATCAATGAGATCCGTTACGATGCCAGCCTTGTCCGCTGTCGTGGTTGCCAAACAAACTATGATCCTCACCGAGGGCCGGCGCGACATAGCCAGGCCACGTGCCCCTCTTGCCAGCACACCTTTGTGATTGTGCAGGCCCTGGCGCAAGAAGGTCGCCCTCCAGGTTACTACCTCTATGCCCTGCTGGCCCTGCGCCCAGATGGCAGCAAGGTCTATCTGCCCGCCACTGAGGACGATCGGCGACAGGTCGCGCTCGCAGGGGAACGACTGCGCTCACACTCAGGCCCCCTTCCAGCAACGCCTATTTTGGCGGGCCACAATACTGATCAGATCCGACGCTATCAGTTCACCTCATGGCGACAGCTCTTCAATGAGCGACAGCTGTACTGCCTCTCGCTGCTCCTTGAGGCGATCCTCGCAGAGCCTGATGAGGCTTGCCGTGAACTGCTGCTGTTGCTGTTCTCCGGCACCCTTGAATTCAACAATATGCTGTGCTCCTATAAGGGGGAGGGCACAGGAGCGGTGCGCCATCTGTTCTACCATCATATTCTGAAGCCAGAACGGATGGCCCTTGAAAATTCGGTGTGGGGCACACCGAAAAGCTCTGGCTGCTTCTCTACGCTGTTCCACTCGCGGCTGCTTCCCGCCCTGCGCTACCGCCAGCGCCCCTTCGAGCTGGCGCTGACTGAGGAAAAAGGGCGGCTGACAGGAAAAAAGATCTATGGTTTGAGCGCCTCGCCCGTAACCCCTCTTGCTTCCCACTTCACTGAGCTGAGCGAGCAGCGGCGCGCCCTCCTGCTGTGCACCGACTCCGCTCAGGTTCCTTTGCCCGATGGCTCCGTGGATGCCATCATTACCGACCCCCCTTATTTCGACTTCGTCCACTACTCCGAGCTGGCGGATTTTTTCTACGCCTGGCTGCGTCCAGCTCTGCGAGAGCGCTATCCCGAGTTCGCTCCCGAGACCACACGCTCGCCATACGAGGTGCAGCAGCGGCAAGCCGAGGCGTTTTCCGCAGCGCTCTGCCGCGTGTTTCGCGAATGTCGGCGCGTGCTCAAAGCAGAGGGTTTGCTCGTCTTTAGCTTCCACCACTCGCGTACGGAGGGCTGGGCTGCCGTCGGCGAGGCCCTCCTGCAAGCCGGTCTGGCTATCGCGGCAGTTCACCCAATCAAGGCCGAGCTGGCTCTGGCAACCCCGAAAAGTCAGACACGCTCTCCCATCAACTACGATGCCATCCTGGTCTGTAAGCATCAGGCCGCCAGGAGAGAGCCGCTCTCTTGCGCAGAGGCCCTGGCCACGGTGGTGCAAGAGACAGTCGCGCGCCTGCGTTCCTTGCAGATGGCCGCCGGTCAGCAGCTGCCCGCCCTCTCACGCAACGATTGCTTTGTCCTGGCTCAAGCCCAGGCGCTGCGCCTCTTTTCGCGCTTTCGCTGCCTGCTGAGAACAACCCCAGCCCCGGCAGAGCCGGAGGTTTCGCTAGAGGTGAGCCTGGCGACTTTCCTTGAGTTGGTGGCCCAAGAGGTCGAGTCAATCTGGCAGCAGGTCAGCGCCAGCGGGCCAGCCACCGCCACAGCCTGCACGCCCTCTCTTACCCCCGCTACAGCAAATTCATCTGCGGCTGGTCAACCTTGCTCGTCCCGCTCCTCCCTTCTACGGACGGGTGCCCAGCCGCAGCCACTTCCCTGGTCTCTCCAGGAGATTTTCGACAGTCTGGACGGTAAAGCGGGAAATTCCTGACCCCGAACTGATATCAAACGGGGTTCTCGTTCGTTCTATATATAGACCCGAAAGGAAGCGGGGGTGGCCGCGAGCAAGCAGATCCACCTCGACGAGCAGCTTGTAGCGCTACCCGTTTCCTGTGCAGCCTTCTCCCCATGAGGTTGCACCCGCCCTTTCAGGGATCTCCCGGTAGCAGAAGCTCCTGGGTAATAAGGGGGAGACGAGCTGGCACCCCGTCTTCCCCTTATTCTTTTGCCCGGCCCTGGCTTTCCCTCCCCTGTCGACCACCAGGCACCAGACACGCCGCCTCGCCACCATCATCCTCCCCCTCTCTACCCTCCTGGTTTTACCGCTCTAAAAGTTCACTTTTCACAAAACAAAAGAGCAATTGTGCAAGAAGTATCAGGTGCCAGCCATGCGCGATCTCTTCCCTTCAATGACGCCGTACGCTATACTCTCTGCGAGGCGATGAGCCGCAGCCTTTCTCGATCGCTCCCTTCATCGAGAGAGAAACCAGGTCTCGATTCACTGATGCAGCAGTGAGCGAGCAAACGAGCGAGACAGCACAGCGACTCATCCGCAACAACTCATGACCCGATCGAACAAAGGAGGCCATGATGCCATTTTGGGGTCTATTGCGTCGCAAGCAGCGTACGACGGCGGCCCATGCTCCCCTCTCTCCGGCGCAGGCGCAGTCTGAGCCGCCGTCGGAGCAGGAGCGCGTCGCCCGGCTCCAGCGCCGCTATCTAGAAGACGTCCCCTACCTGCTGCCTAAGGATGAGGCAGAGATCGATCGTCTCAACTTTCAGCACTATGCCCTGATGAGCGTCCAGAAGGTCCACATCGTCGTACCCCTGGAAAACTATCCCCAGGCCATCCTCGATGTCGGCTGCGGCACCGGCCTCTGGGCGCGCGAAGTCGGCCATCGCTTTCCCAGTTGCCGCGTCGTGGGGGTGGATGTAGAGCCACCGGAGCGACTGCCCACCACGCCAGTCAACGTGCAGTTTCTCTACAGCGATGTGCTCAAGGGGCTGCCCTTTGACGACAACTCGTTCGATCTGGTGCATCAGCGCTTGCTGATCTCGGCCATCCCCGTGCGCTCGTGGCCGGCGGTGGTGCGCGAGCTGGTGCGCGTGACCAGACCGGGCGGCTGGCTACAGCTCACCGAGACCGGCGGCTACTATCATCGTCCAGGCCCGCTCTCGCTGCGGGTTAGCGCTCTCCTGGACCGCGCCTTTGAGCGCTGGGGCTTTGATCCCTATATTGCCGAGCATTTGCCGATGTACCTGCAACAGGCCGGGGTGGTCGAAGTAGAGAAGTATGTCTACAGCGTTGTCTTGGGCGAAGGAGGTGGCCAGGGTGGGCGCCTCCTGCAGAAGGACCTGCTGGCGCTGCTCCATGCGTTGAGTGAGCGTATGGCCTCTCTCATCGCGCGCGAGGAGTGGCAACGGATGCTTGAGGCTCTTCCGGCTGAGTGGGCCGCCTCTCAGACCGCTTTCCAGTTCCATGTGACCGTCGGTCGCAAGCCGCCGGCTTTTTAACAGCGGCTGCTGCGCAATGCCCTGGTCCAGTCCGAGGGGAAAGAACTGGGGGCACACGCCTGGCCTGGTCTGGCTCCGCTTCACCCTCTTTCCCCTCCCACACAGCTTCATGCATCCTGCACAAAACCCTCGTCTCCTTATGCGTTAAATTGGCCATAGATTCCCCTGTGCTTGGGCATTATACTGATCTGCAGAGGCCGCAAAGAGGCGACTTCTGTGCACTTTATATGAAGCCACGCGAAGCGCTTCCCCTCCGGTGGCTCGCGGTAACCAGGGATGGTGCGAGCTGGTGCGGCGTCGCGTCGAGACTCCACTCATAGGCGAGGTCGCTGCTTCTGTCCGCTGCCGCTCTGACGGCGCGGCACCTGCGAGGCTGCGGGCCGTGCGCTGCACCGCGCGCGCAGCGCTCTCCGGGCGCCCAGGTCGTTAGCCAGTTGGTCGATTGGTCAGATTACCCAGCCATCGCTCTGGCTTGTTGATCGCGCGCCCGCTGTCGACCCGTTATGTCAGCTGCCAGCAGATGAGGAGGCTTCTGCGCATGCTTGAAGAAACGGAAGCAACACCAGTCGCCGCTACCGCTCTCTCCACCACTGATCAACCGAAGCGTCGCTTCAATTTGTTAGTGAACAATCCAGTCCTGGAGGACTATTCGCTGCGCTATGCACCACGCTCCTTCCGTAAGTGGGGAACGCTGGCGGTGGCGAGCGCTGCACTGGGAGGGATCGCTTACCTGGCCGACTTTGCCATCGGGGCCGACATTATTATCGCCCACGGCTTCAGTAACGCGGTGGCCGCTATCTTGCTGGCCGCTGTGGTGATTTTCTTGACGGGCATCCCGATCGCTTATTATTCGGCTCGCTATAACATCGATATGGATCTGCTGACGCGCGGGGCCGGTTTCGGCTATCTTGGCTCAACCCTGACGTCGCTGATCTATGCGAGCTTTACCTTTATCTTTTTCGCCCTGGAAGGCTCGATTATGGCCCAGGCCCTCCATCTCTACACGGGCCTGCCGCTGCCGTGGGCCTACCTGGTGTGCGCGCTGCTGATTATTCCGCTGGTGGTCTTCGGCATGACTTTGCTGGCGAAGCTGCAGACCTGGACGCAGCCGCTGTGGCTGGTGCTCTATGTGCTGCCCTTCCTGGCGATCCTATGGAAGGACCCCGGCGCCTTTGCAAGCTGGACGCACTTCGGCGGACTCTCCCCAACGGGGGCGAGCCTGGTGCCGCTGGAAGTGGGAGCTGGCGCCGGCGTGGCGCTCTCGTTGATTGCCCAGATCGGGGAGCAGGCCGATTATCTGCGCTTTATGCCCGACAAGACGCGCGAGAATAGTGGTCGTTGGTGGCTGGCCGTGTTGAGCGCTGGCCCGGGCTGGGTGATCCTGGGGGCGTTGAAGCAGCTGGCCGGGGCCTTTCTGGCCTTCTATATCTTCGCCGAGGTGGGGGCCCAACTGGCCGATCAGCCGATTCAGCAGCTGCTGAAGGGCTTCAGTGTGCTGATCCCCAATCCGTGGCTGGCGCTGACGGTGGCGACCTTCTTCGTGCTGCTCTCCCAGGTGAAGATCAACGTGACGAATGCTTATTCCGGCTCGCTCTCGTGGTCGAATTTCTTTTCGCGAATGCTGCACCGCCATCCTGGGCGCGTGGTCTGGCTCTTTCTCAATGTGGGCATCGCCCTCTTGCTGATGGAGCTGAATATGTTCGCGTTCTTGAATACGATCCTGGGCTTCTATTCGAATGTGGCCATCGCCTGGATCGGGGCCGTGGTGGCGGACCTGGTGATTAATAAGCCGCTGCTGAAGCTGAGTCCTCCCTATATCGAGTTTAAGCGCGCGCACCTGTATACGATTAATCCGGTGGGCTTCGGGTCGACGCTGGTGGCTTCGGTGCTGTCGGTGCTGGCCTTCTTCGGGCTGTTCGGGCCGGTGGCGCAGGCATTCTCGCCGTTCCTGGCTCTGGTGATCGCTTTCGTGCTCTCGCCGCTGCTGGCGGTGCTGACGCGCGGGAAGTACTATATCGCGCGCGAGAATGTCGTGGCCCATACGAGCGGTCAAGGGGAGCTGCCGCTGCTGCAGTGCTCGGTCTGCGCCGATGCCTATGAGGCTCCCGATACGACGTTCTGTCCGTTCCATGAGGGGACGATCTGTTCGCTGTGTTGCACTTTGGAGAAGGATTGTCACGATCTGTGTAAGGCGACGGCCTAGCTTCGCTATTCCGCGGGAGGGAAAGCAAAGGGCTGGTACGACGGTCAGTCAGTCGGTCGGTCAGTCGGTCATCTGGTTGGTCTTTCGGTCGTTGCGTTGGCTGCCAGGACTGCCAGGCCGACTGGACTGGCTGACCGCCTGCCAGTGGGTCGGTTTTTGGGGGACTGGCGTAGCATAGAAGAGAGGTGGGATGTGCTTGCTGTGAGGCCGCGTGGTGAACCGCGCTGAACTGACCTGCCCACTCCTCCCCAATGGCATGCTCCGACCGCATCCCGCCTCTCTTTTTGTTAGCCCGCTCTGCGTTGTGGTCCTGATATGAGGAAACGAAAGGAGGTGTGTCAATGGCCGCTTTGCTGGGTGAGCCGCCGCTAGCGGGGCCGCCCCGCGATGGGTTGTGCCTGGACCTGGAGCCGTTGCAGGTCTTGCAGTTGCTGCAGCTGTGCGATAGCGCGCTGCCTGTGGGGGGCAGCGCGCACTCGTTTGGTCTGGAGACCCTGGTGGCTGAGGAGCTGCTGACGGTGGAGACGCTGGAGGAGTTTTTGCGTGCCTATTTGACGGAGGCGGGCCTGCTGGAAGGGGTCTTTTTTGGCCGTGGCTGGCGTCTGGCCGCGCTATCCTCTCCGGAGGAGCTAGTGCTGCGCTGGCGGGCGCTGAACGCGGAGCTGAGCGCGCTCAAGCTGGCTCGCGAGAGCCGTCAGGCCAGCATCATGATGGGGCGCCGCCTGCTGCATTTGGTGCAGGGCTGGTTCAGCGACGAGCGTCTGACCTCGGTGCAGCAGGTGGCCCTGCGCGAGGACGGGGCCAGCCATTATGCACTGGCCGCCGGCCTGCTCTGCGGCCTGCTGGGGATCGAGGAACGCGCGGCGCTGGCGGCCTTTCTGCATCAGCAGTTAGCGGCTGTGCTGGCGGCCTGCCAGCGCCTGTTACCGCTGGGCCAGCGGCGGGCGATGCTCTTGCTCTGGCAGTTGAAACCGGTCCTTCTCGCGGTGACAGAGCAGGCGCGGGACTGCCTGGAGCGCGGTGAGGAGCCGTGGCAGTGGACTCCGCTGGTGGAGCTGGGTAGTCTGCGTCATCCGTATTTGGAGACGCGCCTCTTTATCAGCTAGGGGCGTCATCCCGCCTGGCCGGCGCGTGCAGCCGGACCGGGCATTGAGCGATGCAGCGGGTTGAGGAGGGAGAGGTTGGCAGGCACGGCAATGGTCAAGGCCAGGAAGGAGCGAGTATCTGGATGCAGGCGCTGGGAAGTGAGCCGCGCGAGGAGACGACTGAGGAGGAGACGGCAGCAGGATCTGATGAGCGAGAGCGCCAGGAGCAGCCTGACGCGCCAGGCTCTCGCCCGACGGTGGCTGGCTGGCTGCGGCTGGGGTTCGGCTATGAGAGGGCGACGGGCCGGACGCGGCTGCTTGTTCAGGAGCAGCGGCCCCCGCTGCAGGTGGTGCGCGCTTTCTCGACAGACGAGGGTGGGGCACTGGTACATGTGCACAATCTTTCGGGCGGTGTGTTGGGCGGCGATCGCTGCGAGCTGGTGATCGAGGTCGGGGCTGGGGCGCGGGCAATGCTCACCTCGACGGGAGCGACGCGCCTCTATCGTCCGCGCGCCGAGGATCGCCCGGCTCTGCAGCGCTGGCAGGTGCACGTCGGCGCCGGGGCTTTATTGGAGCATCTGCCCGATACGTTGATCCCCTTTGCGGGGGCGCGCTACCGCCAGGAGGTGCTGATCTCTTTGGAGGAGGATGCCGGCCTGTTCTGGTGGGAGATCGTGGCACCGGGTCGGGCGGCGCGCGGCGAGTGCTTTGCTTATGAGTGGCTTGAGCTGCTGCTGACAATCACGAGCGCCGGGTGTCCGCTGGCGATCGAGCGTTTCCGTCTGGAGCCGCATGGGCGGTCTCCGTTCTCGCTGGCACGCCTGGGACCATATCGCTACTGCGCCAGCTTGTACGTTTGTCGCACGGGCCTGCCACGGCAGCGCTGGGCCGACCTGGAAGCAGAGCTGGCGGGGCTGGCACAGGAGCTGAGCCGGCCCGACGGCTGTGTCTGGGGCGTGGGCCGCTTGCCGGCGGACGGGCTGGTGGTGCGCGGCCTGGCTCAGGAGGGGCTGCCGCTCAGTGCTGGCTTGCCGGAGTTCTGGCGCCGGGCGCGGCTGCGCCTCTATGGGCGGATGCTGCCGCTGCCGCGCAAGATCAATTGATCGATCTTGCTGGATGCGCTTTTTGAGGCAACGATGCACTGCTGTCTGACTGAGCTGAGCAAGGAGGAAGAAAGGAGGTTTATCGGGCGATGTATTTGACGCTGCGTGAACAGGAGAAGCTCTTGATTGTGGTGGCGGCTGAGCTGGCGCGCAAGCGGCGGGCGCGGGGCCTGAAGCTCAACTATCCCGAGGCGGTGGCTCTGTTGGCCGCCGAGATGATGGAGGCGGCGCGCGATGGGCGCAGCGTGGCCGAGATTATGACCCTGGGGACGACGCTGCTGACGCGCGAGGATGTGATGGAGGGCGTGCCCGAGATGATCCAGGAGGTGCAGATCGAGGCCACTTTTCCCGACGGCACCAAGCTGGTGACCGTCCACGATCCGATTCGCTAGCGTTCGCTGCCTGCCAGGAGAAAGGAGGTCTTGTCATGGGAGCTGCAGAGGAAGGCGAGGTTTCGTCAGGGCTGGAGGAGCTGCCTCCTGGGGCCTATCTGTTGGCCGAGGGGGAGATCGTGCTCAACGCTGGTCGACGGACGGCGCGCCTGCGGGTGCGCAATCGGGGCGATCGTCCGGTGCAGGTTGGCAGCCACTATCACTTTTTCGAGGTTAATCCGGCGTTGCAGTTTGAGCGGGCCGCCGCCTATGGCATGCGCCTCAACATCGCCGCGGGGACGGCGGTGCGCTTCGAGCCGGGCGAGGAGAAAGAGGTGACGCTGGTGGCCTTCGGCGGCAGGCAGGCGATCTATGGCCACCGCGGCCAGGTCAACGGGCCGCTGCAGGCGAGGCCGCCGGAGCCGGCGGGGGAGGCCGCCGACGCTGAGAGCGAGCGGTCTGGCGAGGAGGGCAAGCTATGAGCTTCTCGTTGCCACGTCGTACCTATGCCGATCTCTATGGACCGACGGTCGGCGACCGCGTACGCCTGGCCGATACGGCCCTGCTGATCGAGATCGAGCATGATTACACGGTCTATGGCGATGAGGTGACCTTTGGCGGCGGGAAGGTGATCCGCGATGGGATGGGGCAGAACAGCCAGGCGCTGCGCGAGGGGAAGGCAGGCGAGCTGCGAGCTTTGGATCTGGTGATCACCAATGCCATTGTGCTCGACCATTGGGGGATCGTCAAGGGCGATATTGGCATCAGAAATGGGCGCATTGTGAAGGTGGGGAAGGCGGGCAATCCCGATACGATGGAGGGGGTCGATCCCGAGCTGGTGATCGGGGCCAGTACCGAGGTGATCGCCGGCGAGCATTTGATTGTGACGCCGGGCGGCATCGATAGCCATATTCATTTCATTTCGCCGCAGCAGGTCTATGAGGCGCTGGCCAATGGGATTACGACGATGATCGGCGGCGGAACGGGACCGGCGACGGGGACGAATGCGACGACCTGTACGCCCGGGGCCTGGTATCTGGCGCGCATGCTGCAGGCGGCGGAGCATTGGCCGCTGAACTTTGGTTTTCTGGGCAAGGGGAACGCCGCCGCGGAGGAGCCGCTGCTGGAGCAGATTCAGGCCGGAGCCTGCGGGATGAAGCTGCATGAGGATTGGGGCAGTACGCCGGCGGCCATCGATGCTTGTCTGCGGGTGGCTGAGATCTGCGATGTGCAGGTGGCGATCCATACGGATACGATGAATGAGAGCGGCTTTGTAGAAGAGACGATCGCGGCCATCGCCGGGCGGACCATCCATACCTACCATACGGAAGGGGCTGGCGGCGGCCATGCGCCCGATATTATTCGCGTGGCCGGGCTGCCCAATGTGCTGCCCTCGTCAACGAACCCGACGCGGCCCTATACGGTCAATACGCTGGCTGAGCATCTGGATATGTTGATGGTCTGCCATCATCTCAATCCGCAGGTGCCGGAGGATGTGGCCTTTGCGGAGAGCCGCATCCGCCCGGAGACGATTGCAGCGGAGGATATTCTGCACGATCTGGGCGTGATCAGTATGATGTCGAGCGATTCGCAGGCGATGGGGCGCATCGGTGAGGTGGTTCTGCGCACCTGGCAGACGGCCCATAAGATGAAGGTGCAGCGCGGCCCGCTGCCCGAGGATTCGGGGCGCAACGATAATGTTCGGGTCAAGCGTTATCTGGCCAAGTATACGATCAATCCGGCGATTACGCACGGGGTGGCGCATGAGATCGGGTCGATCGAGCCGGGGAAGCTGGCCGATCTGGTGCTGTGGAAGCCGGCCTTCTTCGGGGTGCGGCCCGAGATGGTCATCAAGGGGGGCTTCATCGCCTGGAGTGTGATGGGCGATCCCAACGCTTCGATTCCGACGCCGCAGCCGGCGCTCTATCGCCCGATGTTCGGTTCGTTCGGGGCGGCGGTGGCGGAGACCAGTCTGACCTTTGTGTCGCGGGCGGCGCTGGAGGCCGAGGTGCCGCAGCGCCTGGGCCTGCGCAAGCGGGCGGTGGCCGTCGAGAACTGCCGCACGATTGGCAAGCGGGATCTGGTGCATAATACGGCGACGCCGCTGATCGAGGTCGATCCTGAGACCTATGAGGTGCGTGCCGATGGGGTGCTGTTGACCTGCGAGCCGGCGCGGGTGTTGCCCCTGGCCCAGCGTTACTTTTTGTTCTGATTGTATCGATTATTGTGCTATGTGTTACTTTTTGTATCTCTACTCCATTACAAGTGCGGGAGAGTTCAGGATGGCTCTCCTGCCTGAAGGAGGGCGAGGCTATGTCTGAGGTGTATCAGCAGCAACAGCAGCAGGAGCGGCGAGCTTTTCGGGTGGGCATTGCGGGGCCGGTGGGCAGTGGCAAGACGGCGC
Organism: Thermogemmatispora onikobensis; assembly: GCF_001748285.1. Classification (NCBI taxonomy): domain Bacteria; kingdom Bacillati; phylum Chloroflexota; class Ktedonobacteria; order Thermogemmatisporales; family Thermogemmatisporaceae; genus Thermogemmatispora; species Thermogemmatispora onikobensis. The sequence continues at coordinate 57,534 of NZ_BDGT01000029.1, forward strand.
TGGTGGATTGTCTGAGTCGGCGTCTACGCGATCGCTATAATCTGGCGGTGGTGACGAACGATATTTATACGCGCGAGGATGCGGAGTTTTTGCTGCGGCAGGGGACGCTGCCGGCGGAGCGGGTGCGGGGGGTGGAGACGGGGTGTTGTCCGCATACGGCGATCCGTGATGATGTCTCGATGAACGAGGAGGCGATCGCCGATCTGGAGGCGAGTCTGCCGGGGTTGGAGCTGGTGCTGATTGAGAGTGGTGGGGATAATCTGGCGGCGTCGTTCAGCCCGGATCTGGTGGATGTCTGGATTTATGTGATTGATGTGGCGGAGGGGGAGAAGATGCCGCGCAAGGGGGGACCGGGGATTCTGCGTTCGGATTTGCTCTTGATTAATAAGATTGATCTGGCGCCGTATGTGGGGGCGTCGCTGGAGGTGATGGAGCGGGATACGCGCCGCCAGCGTGGGGAGCGTCCTTTTGTCTTTACTAATTTGCGCAGTGGCGAGGGGTTGGAGGTGGTGGTGGGCTGGCTGGAGGAGCAGCTGGCGCGGGCGCGCGGGTCGCAGATTCATCTTCCTTCGTAACCGTAGCCTTTCTTCTGTCAGCTCGGTTGGTCTGCTGGAATTGGGGCCAGAATGGGGCCGCCGCCGGTGCCACGGCGTTCCTGTTCTGGCCCTCCTCTGGGTTTGGTGGCTGGGGTTGAGAAAGCTCTCCTCTCTATTGCCGAATTTCCTCCTTGCCGTCGTGCGCTCTATGCCGTATCATCTGGAGTGCTCGATGGTGAGCAAATTCGCCCGCATTTTTGCACACCTGGCTTCGTTCTTTTGTATGCAATGGCCATCCAATCGCTAGATAGGATCGCGTGTTGATGTGATGGAGGCTCTCCCCCAGGTGCAGCTTGCTTTCCCAGGAAGCGGTGTTTCGGTCTCTGGCTGGTTGTCAGTCTGTGGGTTTTGGGCTGGCCCGGCTTGGGGCCTGGGTCGGCTGGCTGGTGCCGTCTGTGCTGCCTGGCCCCCGGTGGCTTCAGGCTCGCTTGTGAGACAAGGGGCGCTCGAGTGCTCGGTCGACAGGGGAGGAGAGGAAAGGCAGGCATGGGTGATGGCCTATGATTTTCGCTCCTCTTGTTCGCTGTCAGGTTGGAGAGAGGTGTGTCTCCGATGGCTGCCGTGAATGAGCTTTATCCCAATGTGCGCGTGCGGGGGCTGCGTCCCCATGAGGTGGTGACCCTGCTTGCGGTTCAGCCGCATGGCCCGGATGAGGTTGAGGTGGTTTATCGCGATGCTAACGGCCAGCTTGGTTCCGAGCTGCTCTACGCCGATCGGCTGGCTCAGTTGACGGTGGTGCCCGCTGAGGAGCGCTGGTCGTTCAAGGCCGATGGGGAGCGCTTCCGCCTGGTTTCGGAGGCCTTTCGCATTCGGTTGGCCTACCTCTTCGATCCGTTGCTGGCGGTCCATACGTCGCTGATTGAGCCGCTGCCGCACCAGATTACGGCGGTCTATGAGACGCTGCTGACGCGCCAGCCGCTGCGCTATGTGCTGGCGGATGATCCCGGCGCTGGGAAGACGATTATGACGGGCCTGCTGATTAAGGAGCTGCAGCTACGTGGCGCCCTGCAGCGCTGCTTGATTGTGGCGCCGGGCAATCTGGTGGAGCAGTGGCAGGATGAGCTGAAGAGTAAGTTTCAGTTGCCGTTTGAGATTTGGACGAAGGAGCGGGCAGCGGCCTCTTTAGCGGCTAATCCCTTTCTTGAGATGCCGCTGTTGATTGCGCGCCTGGATGCGCTGGCGCGCAATGAGGCTTTGCGGGCCTGGCTGGAAGAGACGTCCTGGGATCTGGTGGTCTTCGATGAGGCGCATAAGCTGTCGGCGACGTTCGTGGGCGATGAGGTGAAGTATACGAAACGCTATCACTTGGGTGAGTTGCTGGGGACGCGCACGTCGCATTTGTTGCTGTTGACGGCTACTCCGCATAATGGCAAGGATGAGGATTTTCAGCTCTTTCTGCGCTTGCTCGATCCCGATCGTTTCGCGGGTCGTATCCGTTTTGGGGTGAAGCCGGCGGCGGTTGGCGATTTGATGCGTCATTTGTTAAAGGAGCAGCTCTATACCTTCGAGGGGAAGCCGCTTTTTCCGGAGCGCTATGCGTCGACGCTGGCGTACAAGCTCTCGCCTCTGGAGCAGCGGCTCTATCGGGAGGTGACGGAGTATGTGCGTCTGGAGTTTAATCGCGCCGATGCTTTGCAGGGGGGCCGCAAGGGAACGGTGGGCTTTGCGCTGACGATTCTGCAGCGCCGGCTGGCTTCGTCGCCGGAGGCCATTTATCAGTCGTTGCATCGGCGTCGCTCGCGTCTGGAGAGGCGCCTTGCGGAGCTGCACCAGCAGCGGGTCATGGCTTCGGTGGAGCTGCCCGAGGAGGTGCCGCTGTTGGATGAGGAGGAGCTGGCGGAGTTGGAGGAGGATGCTCCAGATGCTGAGCGCGAGCAGGTGGAGGAGAGGGTGGTGGATCTGGCGACGGCGGCGCGGACAATGGCCGAGTTGGAGCAGGAGATTCAGCGCTTGCGGGAGTTGGAGCAACTGGCTGAGGAGGTGCGTCGCAGTGGCCGTGATCGTAAGTGGGAGCAGTTGTCGGATTTGCTTCAGCATGAGCAGGCGATGTTTGATGCTGAGGGCCGGCGCTGTAAGCTGGTGATTTTTACGGAGCATCGCGATACGTTGCTTTATTTGCAGCGGCGTATTACGGGTCTGCTGGGCCGCGCTGAGGCGGTGGTGGTGATCCACGGCGGGATGGATCGGGCGGAGCGTCGGCAGGTCCAGGAGGCTTTTACGCAGGACCCAGAGGTGTTGATTCTGGTGGCGACGGATGCGGCGGGCGAGGGCATCAATTTGCAGCGGGCCCATTTGATGGTGAACTACGATCTGCCGTGGAATCCTAATCGCCTGGAGCAGCGCTTTGGACGCATCCATCGTATCGGGCAGACGTATCCCTGCCATTTGTGGAATCTGGTGGCCCTGAATACGCGCGAGGGCGAGGTATACTATCATTTGCTGGAAAAGCTGGATAAGGAGCGGAAGGCGCTGGGTGGGCAGGTGTTCGATGTGCTGGGTCGCTTGCAGTTTGGTGAGCGCTCGCTGCGCGATTTGATTGTGGAGGCCATCCGCTATGGGGATCGCCCCGAGGTGCGGGTCCGCCTGGAGCAGACGGTGGAGACGGCCCTGGATCGTTCTCATTTGCAGCGCTTGCTTGAGGAGCGGGCGCTGACGCATGAGGTCTGGGATGTGGTGCGGGTGCGTCAGGTGCGCGAGGAGATGGAGCGGGCCCAGGCGCGGCGCTTGCAGCCGCATTTTGTGGCCTCCTTTTTCTTGACGGCCTTTCAGCGCTTCGGGGGCCGCTTTTATCGCCGTGAGCCGGGCCGCTATGAGCTGACGCATGTGCCGCAGCGTATCCGTGAGCGCTCGCCGATGGGTCTGCGACGGGCGCTGTTGCCGCGCTATGAGCGGGTGACGTTTGAGAAGGAGCTGATGACGCTGCCGGGGAAGCCGCCGGCGGAGTTGCTGTGTCCGGGCCATCCGTTGTTGGAGGCGGTGCTGAATCTGGTGCTGGAGGAGGATCGGGAGCTGTTGCAGCAGGGGGCGATCTTGCTGGATGAGCAGGATGGGGACCGGGAGCCGCGGGTGCTCTTTTATCTGGAGATGACGATTCAGGATGGCCACGTCGATGCCTCGGGCACGCGCCATGTGGCGGCGCGTCAGTTGCTGTTTGTGGAGTGCACTGCCCGGGGGGAGATGCAGCCGGCAGGCTATGCGCCTTTCCTGGATTACCGCGCGCTGAAAGAAGATGAGCAAGGGGTGCTGGCCGATGTGCTGGCGGCTCGCTGGCTGCAGGAGGATCTGGAGGAGCGGGCGCGCTCGTATGCGATCCGCGAGCTGGTGCCGCGCTATCTGGAGGAGGTGCGCCGCCAACGGCTGGAGCAGGTGGAGCGGGTGCGGCAGGCGGTGCACGAGCGCTTGATGCAGGAGATCATTTATTGGGATAAGCGGGCGGCTGAGCTGGCGGAGGCGGAGCGGCAGGGGAAGGTGAATGCGCGCTTGAATGCGGAACAGGCTCGTCAGCGCTGTCGGGAGCTTGAGGGGCGCCTGAATTCGCGTATGGAGGAGTTGGAGCGGGAGCGGACGCTGACGCCGCTGCCGCCGCGGGTGCTGGGGGCGGCGCTGGTGGTGCCGGCGGGTCTGCTGGCGGAGCGTCGGCGGGCGCTGGTGGAAGAGACGGCGGCTGGCTCCGAGCGGGCGGTCGCGGATGCGGAGGATGAGGTTGGGCTGGAGCGCAATCCCGAGGTGGAGCGGCTGGCGATGGCGGCGGTGATGGAGGTGGAGCGGGCGCTGGGCTATGAGCCGCGCGATGTGAGTCGCGAGAATCGGGGCTATGATATTGAGTCGCGTGTGCCGGAGACGGGGGCGCTGCGCTTTCTTGAGGTGAAGGGTCGGACGCAAGGGGCGGCGACGGTGTTTGTGACGCGCAATGAGATTCTGACGGCGCTGAATCAGCCGGAGCGCTTTGTGTTGGCGCTGGTGCTGGTGGAGGGCTCGCAGTGCGCGGTCTGGTATGTGCGCCAGCCTTTTGAGCAGCCTCCTGATCGGCTGGCCTGCGGGGTTTTTTATAAGATCGCTGATCTTTTGGCAAAAGGAGAGCGTCTGCGATGAGTGATTCGCTGAAGAAGAAGTTGATTGAGGTGGCGCTGCCGCTGAAGGCTATTAATGAGGCTTCCTCTAAGGAGAAGTCGCTGCGTCATGGTCATCCTTCGACGCTGCATCTGTGGTGGTCGCGTAAGCCGTTGGCGACGGCGCGCGCCGTGCTGTTTGCCTCGCTGGTGGACGATCCGTCGGCCCACCCGGAGCGTTTTCCCAATGAGGCCAGCCAGGAGCAGGAGCGCGAGCGGCTTCTCGAACTGATCCGCCAGTTGGTCATCTGGGAGAATACAACCAATGAGCAGGTGCTGGCGCAGGCCCGCGAGGAGATCCGCCGCGCGACGAACGGGGCGCCTCCTCCCGTGCTCGATCCTTTTGCCGGTGGCGGCTCGATTCCGCTGGAGGCGCTGCGCCTGGGGCTGGAGGCTCAGGCCGGCGATCTCAATCCGGTGGCTGTGCTCATCAATAAGGCGCTGATCGAGATCCCGCCGCGCTTCGCCGGGCGCCCGCCGGTTCATCCGCAGGCGCGTCAGGCCCTGCTCGCGGGTCAGTGGGAGGGGGCGCGCGGGCTGGCCGCCGATATTCGCGCCTATGGGCGTTGGCTGCGCGATGAGGCCGAGCGGCGCATCGGCCACCTCTATCCGCGCGTGCCTCTGCCGACGCCAGCGCTGGAAGAGCGGCCCGCCACCGACAGGAAGCGAAAGCCCAGTCAGGCCAATGGGGCCAGCCACAGCAACGGCGAGGCGACGGTCATCGCCTGGCTGTGGGCGCGCACGGTGACCTGTCCAAATCCGGCCTGCGGGGCTCAGATGCCGCTCGTGAGCAAATGGTGGCTCTCGAAGAAGCGGGGGCATGAGGCCTGGGTGGAGCCACTGGTGGAGCGCGAGAGCAGGCCGCCGCGGGTGCGCTTTGTGGTGCACACAGGACGCACAGGCCAGGGTGAGCCGCCGGCATCTTCAAAACATTCCCGGGGAGCCCATTTCAGCTGCTTGTGCTGCAATAATGCCGCGACCGAGGAATACATCAAAGCCGAAGGCCAAGCTGGTCGCATGGGCGCTTGTTTAATCGCCATCGTAGCAGAAGGGCCACGTGGACGCATTTACCTCTCTCCTGAACCTCACCATGAGGAGATTGCAGCGCTTGCTCATCCTGAGTGGCTTCCCAACCAGCCTTTGGCTAATGATATGCGCAATCTCTGGTGCCAGGGCTACGGTTTAACCACCTTCGGCGACCTCTTCACCCCGCGCCAGCTTGCGGCCCTGACCACCTTCAGCGACCTGATCGCCGAGGCGCGCGAACGGGTGCTGGCCGTGGCACGCGCCGCCTGGGGCGAGCTGGACCCCGCCAGCGCCGGCGATGAGCGCCCCCTGCGCGAGGGCGGCAGCGGCCCCGTCGCCTATGCCGACGCCCTGGCCACCTACCTGGCGCTGGCCGTGGATCGCTGTGCCGATTACTGGTCTGCCCTCTGCTCGTGGCATACTGGGCGTGATATAATTCGGAACACCTTCGCCCGCCAGGCGCTGCCCATGATCTGGGACTTCGCTGAGGCCAACCCCTTCAGCACGAGCAGCGGCAATTTCATGGGCGCCATCGACTGGGTGGCCGCTGTCATCGAGGCCGTTCCCTGCAGCGCCAGTGGTGCGGCCAGGCAGTGCGAGGCCAGCGCGGCGGTCAATGGCGTCGCCCGGCCCCTTATTTCCACCGACCCGCCCTACTACGACAACGTCGGCTACGCCGACCTCTCAGACTTCTTCTACGTCTGGCTGCGGCGCAGCCTGGCCCCCATCTATCCCGACCTCTTCGCCACCCTGCTCACCCCCAAGGGCGGCGAGCTGATCGCCTCGCCCTACCGCCACGGAGGCGACAAAGACCAGGCCCGCCGCTTCTTCGAGGAGGGCCTGCGCCGCGTCTTCGCCAATCTGCGCGCCGCCCAGCATCCCGATTATCCCCTGACCCTCTACTACGCCTTCAAGCAGGCCGAGGTCGAGCAGGCCGGGGACGAGGCGCCTGATGAGGAGCTGGAGGAGGCAGCCGAGCCGCTGGCAGACGACGAGGCAGAGGCCGCCGAGGAGGGCCAGGCTCCTCAGAGCGCGGCCCGGCGCCGCAACGGCAAACAAGCCGCCAACGGCCAGAACGGCACGGCCCTGGTGGCCTCCACCGGCTGGGAGACCATGCTCGAGGGCCTGATCAGTGCCGGCTTCACCATCACCGGCACCTGGCCCATCCGCACGGAGATGGCCAATCGCAGCGTCGCAATGGGCACCAACGCCCTGGCCTCCTCGATCGTGCTCGTCTGCCGCCCGCGCCCCGAGAAGGCCCCCATTGCCTCGCGCCAGCAATTCTTGCGCGAGCTGCGCCAGGAGCTGCCCCAGGCCATTCACCACCTGCAGCAAGGCGGCATCGCCCCCGTCGACCTGGCCCAGGCCAGCATCGGCCCCGGCATGGCCATCTACTCCCGCTACCGCCGCGTCGAAGACGTCGACGGCAGCCCCGTCAGCGTGCGTGCCGCCCTCCAGCTCATCAACCGCGTCCTGGACGAAATCCTGACCGCCCAGGAAGGCGACTTTGACAGCGAAACCCGCTGGGCCGTCGCCTGGTTCGAACAGTTCGGCTTCGTCAGCGGCGACTTCGGCAGCGCCGAAACCCTCTCCAAAGCCAAAAACATCTCCATCCAGCTCCTGAGCGAGAGCGGCATCGTGCACTCCCACGGCGGCAAAGTGCGCCTGCTGCGCGGCGAAGACCTGCCCCAGCGCGAGCGCCTCAACGACGGCCAGCCACTCACCACCTGGGAATTCACCCTGCGCCTGGCCCACGCCCTCCTCAAAGGCGGCGGCGAAGAGCACGCGGCCAGGCTCCTCAGCCAGAGACAGGACCTGGCCGCGTCAGCCCTTGAACTGGCCTACCGCCTCTACAGCATCTGCGAGCGCCGCGGCTGGGCCCAGGAGGCCCTGCCCTACAACAGCCTGGCCATTGCCTGGCCAGACATCAACCAGAAAGCCCTTCGCTACAGCAAAGGCGAGCTTGCCGAACAGGGGAGCCTGCTGCCAGAATAATCACAGAGAAGGGGGAGAATGCGCAAAACCGGGCGCCAAAAGTGTGCCTGGCTGCCGTCTCTCCCTTATTGGGAGAGACGATGACCCTGGCGTTTGCCTGATGAGCGTCTAGTAAGCGAGCAACTGGAGAGGAGCGACCCCCTATATGCCACGCACCAACCACGAATACGTCGGTCAGGCCCTGACCTATCTCCGCGACGGCCTCAAGCCCTTCGTCGAGCGCGAGATGCAGAACACCTATGGCACCAACTGGCGCAAACAGGCCGCCCAGTCCCTGCATAAAGAGCACATCACCGAGGATCAAGATCTCCTGCGCGACGTCCAGGCCCTGCTCGTCATCATGTGGGACCAGTGGAACCAGGTCTTTGCGCAGACGCTGGGACCACTTGAGCGCAGCCTGGTCAGCGAGCTGCGCGACACACGCAACCGCTGGGCCCATCAGGAGCCGTTCGACACCAGCGACGCTTACCGCGCCTGCGACAGCGCACAGCGCCTGCTCGAAGCCATCTCGGCGAATGAGGCCGATCAGTGCGAGCAGCTCATGTCTGAGCTGATGCGCCGGCGCTACGAAGAGCAGACCCAGCGGCAGGCCCGGCGCACCTCGGCCCTGGTCGCCGAGAAAGGCGTCGCCGGGCTGCCCTCCTGGCGCAGCATCATCACGCCGCGGCCCGACGTCATCGGTGTCGAATATAGCCTGGCCACATACGCCGCCAATCTGGCCCAGGTGGTACAAGGCAGTGCCCCAGCCGAATACCAGGACCCGCGCGAATTCTTCCAGCGCACCCACCTGACCGAGGGCCTGCGCCGCCTGCTGACCAACGTCCTGCGCCGCCTCAGCGGCCAGGGCGGCGACCCCGTCATCAACCTGCAGACCAACTTTGGCGGCGGCAAGACCCACTCCTTGCTGGCCCTCTACCACCTCTTCTCTGGCTACCCGGCCTCCGAGCTGGCCGGCGTCGAAAGCCTCCTGTCAGCGGTCAACCTCAGCAGCCTGCCCGGCGTCCAGCGCGTTGTTATCGTCGGCCACGCCATCTCTCCCAGCGACGTCCAGCACAAGCCGGATGGCTGCACCATTCGCACCCTGTGGGGAGAACTGGCCTGGCAGTTGCTTGGCAAGGACGGCTACGAGCGCGTCGCCGAAGCCGACCGGCATGGCGTCAGCCCTGGCTCCGACACCCTGCGCACGATCTTCGCAGACGCCGCCCCTTGCCTGATCCTCATCGACGAATGGATCGTCCATCTGCGCCAGCTCTATCACAACCCCAACCTGCCCGCCGGCACCTTCGAGGCCAATCTCAGCTTTGCTCAGGCCCTCAGCGAGGCCGTCAGCAGCACGCCGCTCGTCCAGCTCGTCGCCTCGCTGCCCGCCTCCGACAGCGAAGCCGGCGGCCAGGGCGGCAAAGAGGCCCTGGCCCGCCTGAGCCAGATCTTTGGCCGCATCGAAGCCCCCTGGAGTCCTGCCAGTCCCGAAGAGAGCTTTGAGATCGTGCGTCGGCGCCTCTTTAAAGACCTGGTCACTCCCGACCGATTCAAGGCCCGCGACGCCGTAGCGCGCACCTTCGTCCAATTCTACGAGCAGTACCAGCAGGAGTTTCCCAGCGCCAGCCATGAAGCCAGCTACGAAGACCGCATCAGGCGCGCCTACCCCATCCATCCCGAACTCTTCGACCGCCTCTACGGCGCCTGGTCGACCCTCGAACGCTTCCAGCGCACGCGCGGCGTCCTGCGCCTGATGGCCAGCGTCGTGCGCACGCTCTGGGAGCGCAACGACCCCAATCCGCTCATCATGCCCGGCAGCGTCCCCATCGACGCCCCCATCGTCCAGGACGAGCTGATGCACTACCTGGAAGACAACTGGCGTCCAGTGATCGCCAGGGACGTCGACGGGCCTGACTCGCTGCCGCTGCGCCTCGACGGCGAGTATCCTAACCTGGGCCACTGCGGTGCCAGCCGGCGCGTGGCCCGTACCCTCTTCCTGGGCACGGCGCCCACCGTCCACAATCCCAATCGCGGCCTGACCGTCAGCGAGATCAAGCTGGGCTGCGTCATGCCCGGCGAAAACATCTCGGCCTTCAGCGACGCGCTGGGCCACCTCTCCAATCGCTCAACCCACCTCTGGTACGATGGCCAGCGCTACTGGTACGACACGCGCGTCAGCATCACGCGCCTGGCTCAGGACCGCGCCCGCCAGGTCCAGGACTACGAGATCAGCCAGGAGCTTGAGCAGCGCCTGCACCAGAGCCTCAGCGGCCCCAAACAGCGCGGAGCCTTTGCCCGCATCCATATCTTTCCCTCCAGCAGCGCCGAGGTGCCCGACGAGAACAATGGCGTCGCCCTGGTCATTCTGGAGCCGCAGTTTAGTCATGGCGCCAAAGATAGCCACAGCCCGGCCTACAGAGAGGCCCTGCGCCTGCTCCAGGAGCACGGCAATGGGCGCCGCCAGTATTGCAATACGCTGATCTTCCTGGCCGCCGATCGCCACCGAATCGAGGGCCTCAAGGAGGGCGTGCGCGAGTTTCTGGCCTGGAAAGGCATCTGGGACGATCGTGAGAGCCTCAATCTGGACCTGGCCCAGCTCAATCAGGCCCAGAGCAAGCAGAAGGAGGCCAACCAGACCGTTGATCTGCGCATCACCGAAAGCTACTGCTGGCTGCTCATCCCCGAGCAGAGCAACGCCCGCGACAGCAGCAGCATCCTCCTGGATGAGCGTCAGCTCAAGATGACCGGCCAGGAGCCGAAGCAAATCGCACAATCCATCAGCTTCACCCTGCGCGAGAGCGAACAGCTCGTCGAGCGCTACGCGCCAACCTGGCTGCGCCGGGAGCTGGACAGTATCCCGCTCTGGCGCGGCAACCACGTCAGCGTCAAGGAGCTGCAGGACTTCTACGGGCGCTATCTCTATCTCAAGCGCCTCAAGAGTCCCGAGGTCCTGCTACAGGCCATCGCCGAGGGCGTGGGCCTGGCCCAGTGGCGCGACGACAGCTTTGCCTACGCCGACACCTGGGATGAGGAGCGTCAGCGCTACCTGGGGCTGCGCGCCGGTCAGCCTATGAGCAAAGAGCAGGTGCAGCCTTCCGGCCTGGTGGTCAAGGCGGAGGTGGCCGCCGCCCAGCTAGAGGCCGAGGCGCGCGCCAGAGCCGAGGCTGAGCGTGCCCGCCTGGCCCAGGCGGCAGCCAGCACCCTGAGCGCCCCCGCTCCCGCTGGCAGCGCGCCAGGGACCGCGCCGGCGCTACAGACTTCACCTGCTACGCTCTACGAGCAGAGCCAGTCGGCCAGCACCGCCTATACAGTCGCTGGCAGCTCAGCAACGGTCGCCACCGAGCCACCACAGCGCCGCTTCTACGGGGCCGTTTCTGTCGATCCGCGGCACCTCACCAGCAGCGCTCACACCATCGTCAGCGAGGTCATTCAGCATCTGCTGAGTCTGCCCGGGGCCAAAGTTGAGGTGACCCTGGAGATCCAGGCCACTTTCCCCGACGGCTTCCCGGCCCATAAGCGTCAGGTCGTCGAGGAGAACTGTCGTACCTTGAAATTCTCCGACTTCGGCTTCGAGAGCGAGTAGTCTACCCGGCAGGCCAACCAACCGGCCCGCCAGATCGGGACGCCAGCCCGTCTCAGCTCAGCCTGACTCCACGAAACGTGGCCAGTCACCGACGTGGCGCGTCGCGGCGTCCTGGTCTGGCGGGTCCTCCTCGGCCCAAGCGGAGATGTCAGGCGGGCCGTCGGCAGTCTGCAGCAGAGCGCAGGCCGGCGCCTCATCCCCAGCGTCTTCGTCCGGCGAGGAGGCCAGAGCCAGAGCGGCCAGCTCGCGGCGGAAGGGCCAGAGGAGGATCTGCCAGGCCCGCGCTGGCGGCAGTCCTGCCAGGTGGCTCCGCGCCGCCGCGATGGCCTGCCAGACCTCGCTCACATGCTCCATCGCCTCGGCCTGCTCCTCAGCCTGACCCAGGGTCGCGACCGCCTCCTCCAGATGCCGCCAGGTTGCCGGCGACTCGCCCTGTCCGTTGGAGACGGGCGCCAGCGTCGGCTCCTGCTCCCGCAGGCGTCGCACCAGCTCAAGCTTAACGCCAGACCCGGGCTGCTGGCGGATCTTCATGACTGGCTTCCTCCTTTGCATCTGATGCCTCTTCTCCGGTCGACACAGCTACCTGGGCTGGCAGACCCAGACGGCGTAGCTCGTCCTGACACCAGGCGAGCAGCTCGGGCGGACATTGCTCCCAGGGAACGTAGTCCAGAACGGCCAGCCGCGATAGCGCTGGCCCCAGCCCTAGCCGGGTGTGGATCTGCTCCAGATGCGCATAGACCGTGTTGCGGCTCAGCCCCAACTGTCTGGCCACCTCCGTGGTCGTCAGCCCGGCCCGGAGCAAGAGCAGCACCTGCCAGCGGCGCAGTCCGCGCAGTCTGAGCGCCGGCGATGAGCGCCGTTCGGGGAGGGTGGGCGCCTCGGGCTGGCTTGCTGGTTTGCCAGGCAGCGGAGGCAACCCCTCGGGCGGCAGCAGCGCGGGCGGACACTGCTCCCAGGGGACATGCGCGAGTGGATCGCTGTGGCGGGAGAGACAGAGACGCTGGCGCAACAGGGAGAGGTGAACGGCGACGGTGTGAGGGGCAAGGCCCAGTTGGGCGGCCACAGCCTGGCGGGAGAGGCCGCGGCGCAGCAAGAGGACGATCTGCCACTGGCGCGGGGTCAGGGGCCGTCGCCACCGGCGGTCAGCCCTGGGCCGGCAGGTGAGAGTCATAAGGTGTCTTCCTCCTTCAGTGCATGAATACAGGTAGAAACGAACATCGTCTTGTCGGGATGAGCAAGCAAGCCGTCTATGATGAAGGGAAGAACGAGGGTGGGGAAAGCGACCAGGGAGCCGGGGGGAGAGGTGGAGCGGAAGGGGGGAGCGGCAAGGGAGGCAGGTGAGGAGGGGCGAAGGTGAGAAGGTGCTGCACGGTGGCGAGCAGGTCGGCGATGGTGAAGGGTTTGGCCAGGAAGGCGGAGGCGCCGGCCAGGCGAGCCTTGAGGCGGTCGAGGGTGCTGTGACGGCAGCTCAGCATCAGAATGGGCAGGCGGGACAAACGGGGATAGCGGGTCTGGTGGCGCAGGAGATAGGTGAGCTGGAGACCGGAAAGATGGGGCAGGAGCCAGTCGAGCAGGAGCAGATCGGGCGGGGGTGCTCCGGGGCTGGCCAGCGCTGAGAGGGCGCTGAGGCTGTCGCTGCAGGTCTGGACCTGGTAGCCGGCGCGGCTGAGGGCCACGCGCAGCACCGTCCGACAGACCAGCGAATCGTCAACCACGAGAATGGTGGGTCCTGGGCGCATGATGTCCTTTCCCCTTTCTTAACTTACCACGTGACACGGACAAAGATGACCTCTAGTACAGCATATCCAGTCTGGTCAGCTATCGTCTGACACCCATCAGCATACTCAAGTTTATTTGATTTGTCAAGTTCTTATGATTCTGATAGTTTGCAAGATTGAGAAGGACCAGAAAAATACTGCTTGTCTGGTTAGTTTTCAGCTTTTGTGCTATACTATAGTGGCCTGAAAGGAGGGATTGCATGAGCCAGCCAGAACCGGAAGCAGACCGCGACTACTACACAGCCAGCGAGGCCATGAAGCGCCTGGGCCTCTCCAGGACGACCTTTCATCAATATGTCAATGAAGGGCTAATCCCTCGCTTGCTCAGGCCAGGGGCCAAGCGTGGCGTCTACCCCAAACGCGATATTGATGCACTGGCGCTGACGATGAACCTGGCCCTGCGTGTCCACGAGCGAATCATCTTCTCACGTTCGACGCCGGGCGACCAGGTAGAAGAAATGGACATCGGTATTCGCTGCTTCGGCAGTGAATTCATCACTCCTTTGGCGGAGCGCATCGCATTTCAGCGCAAGAGCGAGCACACCTTTTGGTCATTGAAGGTCGATGGGCGAGTTGTAGGCTACCTGTCACTCTTCCGACTTCCCCCTGCCTTGCTGGATGACCTGCTCACAGGCAGGCACATTGAGCGCGATATCAGGGTTGAGGACGTGCTCCCCTTTACCCGGATAGAGCCTTTTGATATTTACATCGACGTGCTGGCCATTGATCCACGTCTTGACCCACACCTCCGCTCGTTCTACGCCTCCTTAATTATCTCGCGCATTGCCGATGTACTTCTCGACTTTCTGGCCAACGGCTACCAGATCGAGCATCTCTATACCGTTACCGCCACACGAGAAGGCGACAACCTGGTTCGGAAGCTCGGCTTTCAGCAGCTGGCCGATAAATCCTTGGTTCCCGGGCGTGTAGCCTATGTGTTTCCCCTCGATGAAGCAGGAATCGCACGTTTACGTTCTCTAAGTAGGAGAGGAATCTATGTCACCCGCCGAAGAGAAGATTCGCCACGTTCTTGAAACCAATGCCGGGCGCCTCCGAACGGAAGGGCCGGACGTCGTTCGCTGGCTGACCGGTGGCAGCGAACCAGATGCCTATGTGCTTTTGGAACGCGAGCCTGCCACAGACCGGCTGGCAGCTCGCTGTGCTTCCTGTCGGCAGGTGCTGCAGCCGCTGACCCTGGTCGACGGACGTCTGGTTGCTGAAGAGCTAGTAGCAGTGCGGCGGCGCTTTGCTGGGCATACCTGTGCCCGAGCAGAGGCTTGAGCAGGGCTAAACCAGAGCCGTTCCGTCTGACGCCAGGCTGAGCGACTGCTCCCTTCGAGAGTGTATTATCGGGAGGCGCTGGGCCCACGTGGCCAGCGTCTGCCCGGGTGCTGAGGCCGTCGCTGCAGGTCTGGACCTGGTAGCCGGCGCGGCTGAGGGCCACACGCAGCACCGTCCGACAGACCGGCAAATCGCCAGCTACGAGCATGGTGGGCCCTGGGCGCATGATGTCTATACTCCTTTCTGACAGACACTCTTTTCACTTGCAGACTTCGCAGCTCAGCAGCATGCCTGTCCTCTCTCTAACAGATGAATTGACCTCTTCTTTACACAAGAACATCTTTTAATAGAAAGAGAAATGTGCTATCCTTTGCTTGACTTTACCCTTGCTCTTGAAGTATAGGCTATCGAGCCGGACGAGCGTGCCCCTTGACGGTGACATCTGTGCAGAATCCCTGCAGAAAGCGTGCAGCTCTGCGGGCCACAGCCGGGCTGGCGCTGAGAAGAGGCTACAACTATGCGCGAGAAGACGTGTCATCACGCCAATCACCTGCGAGCTGCCATCAAAGAGGCTGGCCTGACCATTGCTGAAGTCGCCCGCGAGACGGGCATCCCTGTAAGAACCCTCTTCGACTATTGTGCCGGGCGCGTGCGAATTCCCAGGAAGCGTCTGGAAGCCATAGCCAGGCTGCTAGCATGTCCTCCCGAGCTGCTTGTCTGCCGATCCCTTCCCGGTGGCGGCCCTCATCTGCTAGAATGGACGCAGAGCGCAGAAGCCGAAGCAGACGAAGCATCCCCGTTCCTTACCATGCTCGGGGAAGGAGCCACCGCCATCGATCGTCTAAGACGTGCCTTATTACAGCAACTGCTGCTACCGCTGGTAACGGCAGCCCCCTGGCTGCACAAGACTGCGCAAGAGCTAATCGAAGCGGAGGCCTGGGAACGCCTGGCGTTGGCGCTCAAGCGGCCCTCCCGTACCGACGCCGCCACCCTGGCCCATCTAGAGGCCGTCACCGACCTCTATTGGGAGTTATATCGTTCCTCGCTGGCCAAAAGCGACCTGCTACATGCAGTCTCAGGCCATCTGATGACCCTGACCCAGTTGCTGCATGCACAGCAACCGCTGGCTATTCAGCGGCGGCTGTGCGCAGTCTGTAGCAATAGCGCCCAGATACTCGGCGAAATTGCCCTGGATCAGCACGACGGAGAGCGCGCTGCCGCTTCCTATCGACTCGCCATTGAGCTGGCTCGCGAGGGAGAGCAGTCAGCCCTCTGGGCGTTGGCTGCGGGCCGGCAGGCCTGGCTGTTGGTCTATCAGGGAGCAGGCAAAGCAGCCTTGCCGACCCTAGAGCACGCGCTGGCATTAGGGCAAAGCAGCCAGCTCAGTGGCCAAAGCCTGGCCTGGCTGGAAATGATGCGCGCAGAAGTGCTGGCCCAAGAACAGGATCGTTCCGGCTGCGAACGGGCGCTGGAACATGTCCATAGCTGGCTGGATCAGAGTCAGGCCGAGCAAAGCCCTGATCAGCGCTGGACGGGCTTCCAGGTCAGCGCCTGTGCGGCCTATGAGGGTCGCTGCTACCTCTCTCTTGGCTCCCTCACCCAGGCCAGAGCCTCGCTACATCAGGCACTGCAGTGGCTTCCTGCAACTCCCTCCAGGCGCCGGGCGCTGGTCCTGGTGGATCTGGCCCACGTGGCTGCGCGCGAAGGGGAGCTTGAAGAAGCCTGCTCGTTGACTGAAGCGGCGCTGATGTGCGCCTGCCAGGCGCGCTCACCACGAGCGCTCAGAGCAGTCCATCGGCTGGCCCAAGCCTTGCAACAATGGAAGCGCCTGCCTTGCGTTGCCCGGCTCAATAGAATGCTCCGTTTGCTAGAGCAGGCGAGCCTCTCCTAGCCCGCGCATCAGAGGGCCACGCGCAGCACCGTTCGACAGACCAGCGAATCGTCAACCACGAGAATGGTGGGTCCTGGGCGCATGATGTCTATGCCTCCTTTCCGCTTATCTCTAAACAAGCGTGCTGTATTTAAGTGCTCTTACTTACAGTGCTACATCTAACATAGTGCAATCTAAGTGAGGAGTAAATCGGTGCTTGCCCAAAAAGGAAAATTCTTTTCCTTCCTACCTCATTACATGATTGAAATTGTTGCCCGGAGTAGCTATACTGTGCTCAGGAGGCGCTTCTATCTGGAAGATAGGCGAGTTGTATGGAACAACCATACTACTGGTGGTATGTGTATGGGCGATTTAGTCCAGGGGAGAATAATCTGCCCTGCACGGGGGAAGTCATTGCCTATTATTTCGCGCTCAGCGGCCTCTCGAAAGAGGAACTAGCACGCCGATTACAGTGCACAGAGAGATACGTCACCATGCTCAAGAGTCCGAAGAATAAGACGATGCCAGAGCTGCTTTCCCGTCGCATCCTGCTGGCCAAAGTGCTCCAGATCCCGCCCGTTCTGCTCGGTCTGTCTTCCGTCGCGCTCGCCAGCAGCGATGGAACCCTGGAACTGGCTTCCTCTTCCGTGGGGATCGAGTCACTGGCCAGTGGTCAGATGATGCAGTCCTACGAAAGCCTGCTGGCTCTCTCCTGGGAACTCTACTACACCAGCAGCACCCAGAAGGTCGCCCAGAGCATTCACCAGGCGCTCGGACAGCTCAACAGCGACTTTGCCCACGCCAGCGGCCTCAAGCGGGATCAGTACGATGCACTCCGCTGCCGCTTCTATCAGCTTGCATCGGTCGTGGCGCGTGACCGCCAGGACCGGGCCCAGGCTCTGGAATATGCTACCCAGGCTGTTGAGATTGCCGGTCGGCTCAACCATGCTGAATTGCTGGCGGCGGCGTATCTACGGCGTGCTCGGGTCTATCTGGGCCTGCAACGCTACGAGTCTGCCTGGCAGGATGCTGCTGCCGCTTTACCGTATGCCGACCTCGCCCGTGACCCCCTCAAAGGCAAGTGCCTCCAGATGGCTGGGGAGGCTCTCAGCTATGTGGCCGGAGCAGATCAGGGCCGGCAACAGCAGAGCCTGCGCTACTTCGAGGAGGCCGCTCGCCTTGCACGCAAAGGGGATCTGACCCCCGACGGCAGCTTCGTTAGAACGGATCTGACCAGCATCGCCATCGAGAAGGCCCAGGCCCTCACGATGTTCGGTCGGCACGATGAGGCGCTGGCAGCTCTCGGCGTGGCGCGCAAGCATCTGCAACCAGGTATGACACGCTGGCAGTTGAATTTGCTACTGGCCGAGGCTGATGCCTACTATGCTCAGGGGGACCTGGAAAGCTGCTGCTACGTTCTCACAGACGCCCTGCGCATCACCCGCGCGCTCAACCTGCCCACCAAGGAGGAGCGTATCAAGCGCTTGTATCAGCAGTGTCAGGGCAAGACGCCACTACATGCTCTGCGCGATTTACAGCAGTTACTCAGCCGCCCTGCTTGAGAGCGCGCAGCGTTGAGGCAGAGACGCAGCCAGGCTCTTGCTGCCGTTGGGCCTGCTGAGGGGTATACAGGATGAGGGAGGGAATCTATGTCACCCGCCGAAGAGAAGATTCGCCACGTTCTTGAAACCAATGCCGGGCGTCTCCGAACGGAAGGGCCGGACGTCGTTCGCTGGCTGACCGGTGGCAGCGAACCAGATGCCTATGTGCTTTTGGAACGCGAGCCTGCCACAGACCGGCTGACGGCTCGCTGTGCTTCCTGTCGGCAGGTGCTGCAGCCGCTGACCCTGGTCGACGGACGTCTGGTTGCTGAAGAGCTAGTAGCAGTGCGGCGGCGCTTTGCTGGGCATACCTGTGCCCGAGCAGAGGCTTGAGCAGGGCTAAACCAGAGTCGTTCCGTCTGACGCCAGGCTGAGCGACTGCTCCCTTCGAGAGTGTATTATCGGGAGGCGCTGGGCCCACGTGGCCAGCGTCTGCCCGGGTGCTGAGGCCGTCGCTGCAGGTCTGGACCTGGTAGCCGGCGCGGCTGAGCGCCGCGCGCAGCACCGTCCGCCAGACCGCGAGGATGGCTTTCCTTGCCTCCTCATTTTGCGGCTCCTCGTTCCCAGGATGTACGCGAGCGCACGGGCAGGGTCAGGCCCGCGAGCTTTTTTGTTTTTGGGGAGGAGAGAAGAGAGGGAGGAAAGGGAGCCTGGCCAAAAAATGGCCCCTCTGAGAGGCCGATTCGAAACTCGCCGCGGCTATCACCCCAATGCGGTCAGATTCTGACCGCTTTTGGCCAGAATCGCACATCTTCTGCTGCTTTTCTGATAAGAAATCTGTTGGTGCTTTCTCGAAACTCGCCCCTTGCGGCTTGCAAACAACGAGTTTCGAGAAAGGTCGTGATACGATAGATGTTGGTAGCTGGGGAAGGGGAAAAACGAGGCGCTCAGATGCCAAAAATGGGGCCTCGATCGTTATAGAATAAGTGAGAAGTATCCCCAATGCTCTTCCGCCGGCTGCGGTGGCAGGGGTCTCGATCCGCTTGTGGATACTGAAAGGTCAACGCAAGCGCTGGCGACGTCCAGGTTCCAGTTGGTGGCAGGGGTCTCGATCCGCTTGTGGATACTGAAAGAATGAACAGGGCAAGAGCAAGAGCAAAAAGAGAAGGAGGTGGCAGGGGTCTCGATCCGCTTGTGGATACTGAAAGCTTCTGGAGGAGATTGGCCGAAAGAATGGAGCGGAAGGTGGCAGGGGTCTCGATCCGCTTGTGGATACTGAAAGACCGGAACGATGGCCCGGGCTAAATCATCGTGACTCGGTGGCAGGGGTCTCGATCCGCTTGTGGATACTGAAAGAGTTGTTGGTGATGAGACGTGTCATTGCTCTTCTTTTGGTGGCAGGGGTCTCGATCCGCTTGTGGATACTGAAAGCTGGCTTTTTGTATCCGCTTCTCTGCTTTGCTGGATGGTGGCAGGGGTCTCGATCCGCTTGTGGATACTGAAAGAGCTCAACAATGCGAGCCGGCTTCTGGAGTCACTACGTGGCAGGGGTCTCGATCCGCTTGTGGATACTGAAAGTACCATCCTGGTCAATGGAGTCCCCCAAACTGTAGGGAGTGGCAGGGGTCTCGATCCGCTTGTGGATACTGAAAGCTCGGGTGATGCCAAGGGCTTGGCAGACTCGGATAAGTGGCAGGGGTCTCGATCCGCTTGTGGATACTGAAAGATGCCAGGCTCACCGGCTGCTTCGCGTCCAGCTCGAGTGGCAGGGGTCTCGATCCGCTTGTGGATACTGAAAGGTTGCAATGCTACCCGCGTTGCCTGCTGCTGTGGGGAGTGGCAGGGGTCTCGATCCGCTTGTGGATACTGAAAGGCTGGTCATGCCGCTCTGGCAAGCAGGGACACGGGAAGTGGCAGGGGTCTCGATCCGCTTGTGGATACTGAAAGGATCAACCCCCGGCGCAATGAGGCGACGGATCAGAGTGGCAGGGGTCTCGATCCGCTTGTGGATACTGAAAGTGTAGAGCCGCGCGAGCCAGTCTGGCCGGCTCTCGGTGGCAGGGGTCTCGATCCGCTTGTGGATACTGAAAGCTTAATTCATTCTCGTATGATCCATCCGTCGCTTTTGGTGGCAGGGGTCTCGATCCGCTTGTGGATACTGAAAGACAAGTGGCTTTGGAAATTCCGAAGAAATTTTCCCAAGTGGCAGGGGTCTCGATCCGCTTGTGGATACTGAAAGAGGCCACGGGGGCAGAGACTCGGGTGACCGGACAAGTGGCAGGGGTCTCGATCCGCTTGTGGATACTGAAAGCGTCCCTTTTCCTGTCTGAGCACCAGGTCAAGCAACGTGGCAGGGGTCTCGATCCGCTTGTGGATACTGAAAGCAGGTAGATACCCATACCTCACTTGCTATCATATGCAACGTGGCAGGGGTCTCGATCCGCTTGTGGATACTGAAAGTTTGCACATCATTGGCGCAGTAGTGCACGCAATCGCGC